>JANXTD010000658.1 GCA_025352585.1 Fimbriiglobus sp. | reverse complement strand
TCGAGGGGCCGCCGCGCCTGGCCGCCGCGCCGCGGATGCGCCAGCGCCGCCGGCCGCCGCCACTGCGGACCCCGCCGGCCCACGCCGCGCGCGGCCTGCCGCGCATCGGCGACGGCGACCCGTTCGCCTGGAAGGAGCGCTACACGACCGGCCACAAGTTCACCTCCGACGACGAGTCGATCCGGGGGGTGATGATCGCGATGGGCGTCGCCGCCGGGCTGCTCGCCGGCTTCTTGACGTTCACCGTCGCCCTGTCGCTGGCGGTCAGCGGCTTCGGCAACGGCGCGCGGAACTTCGCCGCGGGCTTCTTCCTGCTCGCCGGGTCGGCCGGCTCGTTCGTCTACCTGATCGTCATCGGCCTGAACGCGACCGGCTCGGTCGTCAAAGAGCGGCAGCGTAACACCCTCGAGTCGCTGCTGATGGTCCCCGTGGACCGCCGACGCATCCTCGCGCCGAAGTACCGCGGCGCGATCCGCCGGGCGGTCTGGTGGGGCGTGCCGGCCGGGCTGTTCCTGCCGCTGGGCTGCCTGTTCACCCGCGTGCCGGCGGTCGCCCTGCCGGTGCTGGTCACCGCGATCGCCGCCGTGCCGATGGTCGTCGGCTACGGGGTGCTGCTGTCGGTGCGCTGCCGCACCGCGACGAAGGCGGCGCTGTGGCTGCTGCCGGCCGTGGCGGCGCTGACGGTCTACCCGCTGGTCCTGTGGGCCAACCTCGACGAGCGGCAGTGGCCCTTCTGGACGGCGCTGGCCTGCGCCCCGGCGGCGCTGGTCGTGCCGCTGGCGTGGTACTTCTGGCACCGCGCCGTCGTCGAATTCGAGCGCGACGGCCGGGAGTGACCCGCTGCCACCAACGACAGCCGGCCGGCAAACCCTCGCGGGTCTGCCGGCCGGCTGCGTTGCGCTTCGACAGTCGTTAGTACCGCAGGATCAGGTCGATCGACGCGGTGACCAGGTTCTGGCTGCCCTCGAAGGGGGCGTTGCGGTTGTTGTTCATGTACAACACGCTGGGGCGGATGATCACCGAGTCGTTCGGCTTGTAGGTGACGCCGTAGGTCAGGCCGGTGTACAGGCCGGCGCTGCCGGTACGGTAGCCCTTGGAGTCCTCGAAGAGTTCAAAGCGGAAGTTGCTGGCGACCTTCTCGGTGTGCTGGTAGTTCAGGTACTGAACAGCACCGTACCAGTTGGCCGAGCCGACGTCCGGGATGTTGTCCTCGTGGGAGAATGCAGTGTCCAGGACGTAGGTCAGCTTGTCGGTCAGCTTCTGGATCACTTGCAGGTTGTAAACGTTGTACTGGTTGAAGTTGAGCCGATCGTTGAAGCGCGGACTGGTGACCGCCGCGTTGAGCAAGACTTGGGTCTTGCCGTCCTTGGGGGCGTACTTGAGTTGCCCGATGTACTGAGGCTGCATGGCCTGGTCGATGAACACGTCGTTGCCGCCGGCGATACCGTGACTCATAGTCCAGTTATCATTCAGCGGAGTCGTCGCCCAGACGCCAGTGTGGGTAAAAGGGTTGTACTGGAACAGCAGTGAGCGGGTGATGAACGGCGTGTCCGGAGCCTGCACCACTTCGTACTCGCAGTGGGTGGCGATGCGGCCGACCTTGACCGTCGTACCCTGGCTGCCGAGGTTCGGTAGGAACACTGTCCCGTACAACTGGTAAGGGTCGATCGGGTACAGCTTCGAGGCGTGGTTGGGGTTGGTGATCTGGCCGTCGAACAGGCCGCGAACTAGCGTCGTCCGGGCGTCGGTACCGGGCAGGATCAGGTTAACCCCGAAACCGTACTGAACTTCCTTTTTGCTCGTGTCAACACCCTTTTCAACGACCAGGAAGTTCTGGTTCATCTGGAAGCCGTTAGCTGTATCGGTCATGAACACTGGCGCGTTACTGGTACTCGCCGTGCCAGCGTTGTAGGACATCTCGGTCCAGCCGTAGACCTTAATGCCACGCTTGTCGAGCAGCGTACCGAGGCTGGTACCGGTCAGCGCCTTTTCTAGGGCGTATTTCGTCGGGGCCGGCGGCTCTTCCTTGTCGGTCTTGATGTCTTCAATCACCGTGCTCGGACTCGGGGCCGGCACGCTCGGCGCGGCCGGCGGGTTGGCGGTCGTTGGCGGCATCTGTTGCGGCACGTCCTGCGGCATCTGCCGGAGCACTGGGCGGGTCGGGAACGCGGCCGGGGGGTAAGTCGCCGCGGGGGCTTGCCCACTCACGAGCGCGGCGGTCATTAAGAGTTGCGTGAACATAGTCGTCCGTGACCTCGAGGAGGGTGTGCGGCGTGCCGGGCGCGTCCTGCGGCCGGACGGGTCGATCCCGGTCGCCGTGGGGCGGCCGGGGAGTGTCGTGACGGCGGAGAGGCTTCCGGCGACACACCCCTCTTATCGGCGAAATCCCCGGCGTAACCGCACCCACCCCGCGGACCGGCGCGTCAATCCCGCACGCTGAACGCCACTTCACCCGTACAACCGGCACCACCGGACCCAGCTCACTGAGGCGGTTTGCCGAGCTTTTTGAAGAGTTCGTCCCGGAGCTGCCCTTCGAGCTTCTTGACCGCGTCGGTGGCCGCCCCCGTCGCCGCCTCCTTGCCGGCGTTGCGCACCAGGGCGGCGATGCTCGCGTTCAGCTTGGCCGCGTCTAGGACCGGCTTGGCCATCGTGCCGCCGACCGGGACCGCGACCCGCTGCTTGCCCAGCGCCTCGCGCAGCCGGGGGTTGTTGCCCAAATACTGGTCGAGCAACTTCGGCGGGATCGGCATGTCCAGGACGATCGCCAGCGACTTGTCGAGGCCGACGGAACCCGAACTGTGGACCTCAGACTGGCCGATCAGCACCGTGAACTTCTCGTGGTGGACGCGGCCGTTCTCCAGCCGCACCGGCACCACCTGCTCGCCCTTCTGCGTCAGCGTCGTCTCCTTGGCCCCCAGGAGTTTGGCGATCTCGGTGACGATCGGGCCGGGGCTAACGCTCGCCGCGTGGACGGTCAGGTCGCCCCGCACCGTCCCGCGTTCCGGGTCGCTGGCGGGGATGCGGCTGTCGGTCACGTCGAAGGAGAACAGGCCGTCGGCTTGCGTGGACCCCGCGAAGGCCGGCAGCGCGTAGCCGACGGCGTTGGCGAGCGCGGCGGGCGTCAACTTGGCCCGATCGACGACGCGGCCGGGGGCGACGGAAAGGACGGTCGCCGGGGTCAGCGTGATCGTCGGTTCGACGCGAACCTTGCCGCCACCGAAGGTGGCCTCGACGGGATTGGTCGTGACGACACCGCGCTCGAGTTTCGCCCGCAACTCGCCGGGGCCGATGTCGAAGCCGTGGGCGGTGAGTTGCTGCCACGACACGCCGGCGAACCCGGTCAGCGCGACGAGCGCCCCGTCCGGGCCGTTGAGTGGGCCGGCCAGCTCGAACGGCTTCGAGCCGCTGCCGACGACGCGGCCGCCGGCCCCGAGGTATTGACGCAACTGCGGCTCGAGCTTCGCCAGGTCGTAGTTCACCGTGCCCTTGACCGCCAGGTCCATCGTCGTCGCCAGGCGATCCAGGGAGCCGGCGGCGTCGGCGCTCAGGCCGTCGCGCTCGAGCGTCCCGGAGTCGAGGGTCACGCGGTCGTCGCCGTAGCGGCCCTTCGCCCGCACCTTGACCCACGGCTCGCGCCAGGTCGGCTTGGCGGGCACGCCGAGCATCACGTCGGTGACCTTGAAGTCGGCGTCGAAACGGACCGCCGGGCCGTCCGCGGTGAGGGCGAGCGTCCCGATGGCCAGGCCGTTGACGGCGTCCGAGTTGGCGGGGTCGCTTTGCAGCTTCAGCGTGCGCTGCACGCGGTTGACGTTGGCGGTCACGTTGGCATTGGCCGCCACGGCCCCATTCGCGCGGACATCGACGTGGGGCGTGGTCAGCGCGAAGGTCTCGCAATGGGCGGCGACTTGCGTCAGCGTGATGTCGCCGCTGGAGCGGGTCCAGGTGCCGCCCGCCGCGACGAGTTTCAACTTCGGCTCGCGCAGGTCGAGGCCCATCCCCAGGAAGCGGGCGTCGGCCACGTCGGCGCGGCCGCCGGTCAGTGTCAACCCGGTGTCAGTCGCGGCGACGGTGCCGGCGAGGTCGCCGGTGCCGCCGAGTTGCCAGTCGGCGGGCAGGCCGGCCCACGGCGCGGCGCGGCCGCGCCAGCGTGCCAGGTCGCCGGCCAGCCTCACGTCGAGCCGGCCGGTGCGCGCGGCGCGAACGTCGGTCACCGGGTCGAGCAACTTCGCCGCCAGCCGGTCCCCGCCGGCGACAACCGTGAGGTCCCCGGCGTCGAGGCGTAGCGTGTGGTCCGGGGCGAGCTTGCCCGACGCCGTGAGGGTCACCGTCAGGTCCGGCTCCGCGATCTCGCGGCCGGCGGCGTCGGTGAAGTGGCCGTTCTTCAGCGTCGCGCTGCCGGCCGTGGTGAAGCCGCCGCCGGGCCGCGGCTCGTTCT
>JANXTD010000604.1 GCA_025352585.1 Fimbriiglobus sp. | reverse complement strand
GGGGAAGGGGAAGAAGGCGTCGGACGCTAACACCGACCCCTTCGACTTGTCGCCGGCCTTGCGTGCGGCGATCTTCACCGAGTCGATGCGCGACATCTGGCCGGCCCCGACGCCCACGACGTGGGCCGTGCCGGCGTTGCCGTGGCCCAGCACGATCGCGTTCGACTTGACGTGCTTGCAGACCAGCCAGGCGAAGTGCATCGCCGCCAGTTCGTCGGGCGTCGGCTGACGCTTGGTGACGCACTTCCAGGTCGTGAAGTCGTCGGCGTCGAGGTCGCGGGACTGCACCAGCATGCCGCCATCGACGCGGCGGTAGTCGAAGCCGTTCGGCGAGCCACTCAGCGGGCCGGTGCGCAGCAGCCGCACGTTCTTCTTCCAGCCTTGCAGCATCGTGAGCGCGGCGGGGTCGTAGTCGGGGGCGACGACGCACTCGACGAAGCGCTCGCCGGCCATCAGCGCCTCGGCGGTCGCCACGTCGAAGGTGGCGTTCACGGCGACGATGCCGCCGAACGCGCTCACCGGGTCGCCGGACCAGGCCAGCGTGAACGCCTCGGCCAGCGTCATCGCGGTGCCGACGCCGCAGGGGTTGTTGTGCTTCACGACCGCGACCGTCGGCCCGGCGAACTCGCGCACCAGGTTCAACGCCGAGTCGAGGTCGAGGATGTTGTTGTAACTCAGCTCCTTGCCGTGCAACTGCTTGGCCGTCACGACGCACGGGTAGTCGGGCAGTTCGTCGCGGTACAGGGCCGCTTTTTGGTGCGGATTCTCGCCGTAGCGCAGCGGCTTTTCGAGGACCATGACGGGGTCGAGCACCTTGTCCCAGCCGCTGTCATCGACGGCGTCGAGGTCGTCGAGCGCGGCCAGCTCCTCGGCGTCGGCCTCGGTCAGGAAGAACTCCGAAATGGCGTGGTCGTAGTCGGTGATGCGGCGGAACGCCACCCCCGCGAGCATCGCCCGCACCTCGCGCGGCGTCTGGCCGTCGTGTTTGCTGAGCGTGTCCAGGAAAGCGTCGTAGAGGTTGGGGTCAACCAGCACCGCGACGGCTTCGAAGTTCTTCGCGGCGGCGCGGATCATCGTCGGCCCGCCGATGTCGATGTTCTCGACCGCCTCGGCCTCGGTGACGCCCTCGCGCGCCACCGTCTCCTCGAAGGGGTACAGGTTGCACACCACCAGGTCGATTTCGAGCAGCTTGTGTTCGACCAGTGTCGCGAGGTGTTCGGGCGACGAGCGCTTGGCGAGCAGGCCGGCGAAGATCGCGGGGTGCAGGGTCTTGACGCGGCCGCCCAGAATCTCGGGGAAGCCGGTCAACTCGGCCACGTCGCGCACCGGCAAGCCGGCCTCGGCGAGCAGCTTCTGCGTGCCGCCGGTAGCGACGAGCTCGACGCCGTGCTTGGCGTGCAGGACGCGGGCGAACTCCACCACCCCGGTCTTGTCGGAGACGGACAGTAACGCGCGGCGGATCGGTCGCAGTAACATCGGCTCGCCCTCGGGAACGTCGTGGGGTCAGGTTACGGAGCCGGCCCCAGATGCACCACCGCCCCGCGCCGCCGCGCCCGCACCCGGCCCGGAAACTCGGCCGCCGTCAGCTCCCCGCGCAGCACCCCCGCGGCGCGCCGCCAGCCGTCGTCGGCCATGTCGCGCCGCGGCCAGCCCTCACGCGCCCAGACGAGTTGCAAGAGCGCGTGCAGCACCGGTGACGGGGCGGTGACACCGGCGGTCAGCACGACGGCGTTGCCGGCGCGCGGCCGCTCGACGCGGCTCAGCAGGTCGGCGGCGAGGTCGCGCAGGCAGTCGGCGACTTCGTCGGCCTGCCGGGTGAGCCGGCCGAGCGCCGCGACCGCCTGCGGGTTGAACGTCTCTAGCAGCGGCAAGAGTTCGCCCCGGATGCGGACGCGCGTCAAGCTGGGGTCGAAGTTGGTCGGGTCGGTGACGAACGACTGCTTGAGGGACGCGAGGTACGCCAGGACTTCGCCACGAGTCACCGTCAACAGTGGCCGCACCACATTGCCGGACACGGGGGCGACGCCGCGGAGGCCGTCGAGGCCGGTGCCACGCGTCAGGTGGTGCAGGACCGTCTCGGCGTTGTCGTTGGCCGTGTGCCCCGTGGCGAGCCACGTCGCCCCGCGTGCGGCGGCGACCTCGCGTAGCCAGGCGTAGCGAAGCCGGCGAGCCGTCGCTTCGAGGTTGCCCCCGGCGGCGCGCACGTCGGCGGTGCCGAAGTCGAAAGGCACGGCGTGCGCGGCGGCGAGGTCGCGGACGAACGCGGCGTCGGCGTCGGCCTCGGGCCGCAACTGGTGGTGGAAGTGCGCAACACTCAGCGGGCCGACGCCGACTTCGAGCAGCCCGCGCAGCAGCGCGACGCTGTCGGCCCCGCCGGACACGGCGACCACGCCGGGGCCACTCAAGTGCGGGAACGCGGCAATGGCGTCGGGCGGGGTCATGCGGGTAGAATGCCCCGGAAGCGCTCTTGCGTCCAGGACCGTTCGCCGTTATCGCCCCGAGTACGACCATGACCGTTGACCCGACGCCCGAGCCGGAATACGAGTTGGTGCCCGAACTGCCGCAGCCGAGAGTCGTGCGGCCGCGGGTGCCGCGGAAGCTCGCCTGGGTCGTGCGCGTCCTGCTCGTGGCGATGGCGCTGGCGTTCGCGGTGGTGCTCACACTCGCGTTCACGCTGAACCCGTACGACGCCGACGGGCAGCCGCGGACGATGGCGACGCACACGCAGTTGGGGCTGCCGCCGTGCAACTTCGTGACGCTGACCGGCAAGCCGTGCCCGGCCTGCGGCATGACGACGAGCTTCGCGCTCGTGATGAAGGGCGACCTCCTCAACAGCGCCAAGGCGAATTGGGTCGGCACGGGGCTGGCGTTGACTTGCCTGGTCTGCGTGCCGTGGGCGGTGGGGAGTGCGATGCGCGGGCGGTACTTCGTCATCGGCTCGTTCGAGAAGGCGAGTACGGTCGGCGTGATCGTGCTGCTGGTGGCGATGTTTTCGCGGTGGGGGGTCGTGCTGCTGACGGGGTGACCCGGACGCCGTGGGGCCGAACTTTTACGGGGGGTTCAGGGATGAACCGCGTCACGCTTTCTACACTCGGGGCCGTCGTGGCCGGGGTCATGGTTGTCGCCGCGTCGGGGTGCATCTCGCCCGGCAGCCTCGGCTACCTGTTGCGCGACACCAAGGCCCGGCCCGAACACCCACTCCCGGCGATCAAGGACAAGAAAGAAATCGTGGTGCTGATCATCGGTAGCCGGTCGCAGAACCTCGGCATGGACCCGATGTTCGCCGCGATCGACCGCCAACTGCCCGGCCTGATTGCGAGGCAGATGATGGCCGACACCAAGGACGAGAAGCACCCGCTCGTCGTGATCGAGCAGTCGAAGCTCGACAAGTGGAAGCAGACTTCGGGCGCGGACATCCGCACCGTCAGCCCCGCGGCCGTGGGCAAGCAACTCGGGGCCGACTACGTCATCGACGTGACCGTGAACGCGATGAGCGTGTTCCAGCCGGAGTTGGCCCGCGAGTTTTGCAAGGGCAAGGCGTCGGTCGATGTCGTGGTGTTCGACTGCTCGCAGGCGGACAAGAAGCTGCAAGAGTACACGCACAACTCGACTCAGCCGGAGCGCAGTACCGGGGCGATGAGTCCGAAGGACTACGCGAAGTGGTTCACGGAGCGGCTGGCGAAGGAGATCGCCTTCCGGCACATCCCGCACGACTCGAACGAGCGCCTGGCGATGATCAAGTGACCCCCTGTCATTGGGGGGCGCTGAGCGAGTGGGGTTGTACGCGCTCGTACCTCCGGTCGCCGACGTTTTTGACCCGGCGAGGCGCCACCCTTCGGCGGGATTGGTTAATATTCACCGAGGAGGCTCGGTGGCGACCTCGCGTTGTCTGGGGGGCGGATCATGGCGAACAACCAACTTACGCCTGCGTTCGCCTGGACGCCCGGCGCAGATGCGACGGCCGATTTAGTCGCGGAGTGCGTGGCCCTGTTCAGTGAACACTACGGCCGGTACAGTGCCGCTTCACCGACACGGCCCGGTGAACTCGTCGGATTCAGTTCGCTCAAACTCCGGGGTTTGATCGCCCCGACTGGGTGCGGCTTGCTCACGGCCAAAATCGGCGGCCGAGTGGTGGCTTACGCAACGGTCGCGCGCCTGCGGGTGGCCGACGGGGCGGGGTTCGCGTCTTGGGTGAGCCAACTCGTCACCCATCGCGAGTACCGCGAGCAGCGGATCGCGATTCGCCTACTCCAGACGGCGTGGGGGTTCTCGAACGATGTCGCGTGGGGTCTGATCACGTCGAACCCGTTCGCGATCCGGGCGTTAGAGTCGGCCACGCGCCGCCGCTGTGACCCGGACCGGCTCGAGGCCTCGGCGGAGTGGCTGCTGGAGGCCGCCGCGGACGCGGTGCCTTATGTGCGCGGCAGGCCGTTTTTGGCGCAGCGGTGTGCGATCGACACGGGGTTCTTCGTCGATCACTCGAAAGTGGCGGGGAAAATCGAGAAGGTCGTCGGCCCCGGCAAGCCGTGGCTACTCAACGACTTGCAGGAAGGCGAAGAGTGGTTCGGGTTCACCTTCTTGGAGCAGCCACCCCGGCAGCGTACTGCCGCCGAGTTGGATCAGTTGCTGGGCGACACGGATGGCGTGCTGCGACAGGCTTACAGTCGAATGCGACCTAGCGGCGAACAGCCTTGGGCCGTCCATACCGCCCCCGAAGTCCAATTCATCATCTCCGAGTTGGGCTT
>JANXTD010000581.1 GCA_025352585.1 Fimbriiglobus sp. | reverse complement strand
GGCCGAACTCGCGGGCGACGATGGCCCCGTGCGACAGCACCCCGCCGGTCTCCATCACCAGCCCCTTCGCCTTGGCGAACAGCGGCACCCACGCGGGGTCGGTCGAGGGCGCGACTAAAATGAACGGGCCGTCCGGCGGCGGCGCGGCGGGGTCGGACGTGACGAACGCGGGGGCCGTGGCGCGGCCGGCGCTCAGGCCCAGCCCGGTGAACGACGTGGCGTGCTCCGGCGGCGGCAGCGGCCGGCCGATGGCGTCGAGGTCGTCGGAGAACAGCACCGCCGGGACTTCGAGCGTGAGCAAGTCCCGACGGCGACGCTTCCGCCCGCCGACCATTGACGCGAAACTTTCGCCGGCCACGAGCCGCGGCAGTTCGCCCGGCTCGAGGAAGAAGATGTCGTCGCCGAGGCCGTGCCGCGCGGCCAGCGTCGTGAGGACTTTCCGCATCACGGCGACGCCCAGGATCAGGTCGTTCTTGGCCGCCTCGCGCAGGCCGATGAACTCGCGCAGGCGGGTCGCCCAGGTGCGGGCCTGCGCGCGGAACGGCCCCGCCAGCTTCGCCTCGTCGGCCAGCACCGCGAAGCCGTCGTCGGCCTCCGGGGCGGTCGGGGCGAGGGCTTGCAACCGGGCGTTGAGCGCGGCGAAGTTGTCGGCCGCCGCGGCGGGCGGGTCGGGCAGGCCGGCCGGGTCTTCGCTCCAGCGCGGCGCGGCCAGCTCCATCTCGTTCGGCCCGCGGTGCCCGAAGTCGGCCAGGAAATTCGCCCGGCTCAACGTCCCCGCCGCCAGGCGCTTCAGGGCGGCGGCGAGGTCGCTGCCGGCCGGCGGCTTGGCCCCCGTGGCGAACGCCGTCAGCGCCGCGCGGGCGCGGGCGGCCCCGAGCTTCGGCGTGAGGATTTGGGCCAGCGTGTTCCAGGCGAGGTCGGCGAAGATGGTGCATTTCAGGCTGTCGCGGGCGAACCCGACGAAGGTCTTCTCGACCCACTCGTGCAGCAGTGTCACCAGGCTGTCACCGGGCTTCACCGACCAGTCCTCCGCGAGGGCGGCGCGGGCGGCGGCGCGGAACGGCGGGGCGATGACGTTGGCGTAACGCTCGGCGAACGTCGCCGACTCGCGGCGGGTCACACTCGCCATGCGCGTGACCGCCCACAACGCCGCCGGCAGGTGCAGTAGCCCCGGCGACTTGAACACCGGCTGCGGGTCGAGCGCCAGCTTCGGGTCGGCGCGATAGGCGGCGAACGGGTACTCGACCGGCGGCCGCGTGAACTGCATCCGCGGCATCCGCGACAGGTTCGCCATCGGCCGGCCGGCGACGAGGTCGAAGGCACTCCCCGCGGAGGGGTCGGGCCTCGCGCCCAAGTCGCGGTTGGCCTCCCCGAAACCGCCATCGGCAGACACGAGCCGTTGCACGAGCGCCCACGTCATCGGCGTCGGCGCGGGCAACACCTCGCTGAGGTTGTAGCGCACCCAGACGGTCCCGCGCGCGTCGGCGAGCTCGGTCAGCCGCGCCACCTCTTCTCGGCGCAACGCCTCGCGGCCGGCGGCAGTCGTCGCGGTCACGGGGCGGGCCTGCAACAGGTACACGACGCCGCCCGCAGTCGCCCACTCCACGTCGCGCGGCGCGCCTCCCGCAGTCGCCTCGACCTTTCGCGCTAACGCCGCCAGCAGTGACAAGTCGGTGTCACTGAGGCACAGCGCCCCGCGCGCCTCCGCTGACACCGCGGTGTCACCGCCGGCCGTCACGCGCACCGGCTTGTCGCCCGGCACGCGGCTGAGCACTTCGCCGGTGGCGCGATCGACGGCGTAGCGGTCGGGGGTGACGCGGCCGGAGACGACCGACTCGCCGAGGCCCCAACTCGCCTCGACGCACAGCCGCGACTCGGCCGGGTCGGTCGGGTCCACCGTGAACAGCACCCCGGCGGTGTCGGCGTCGATGAGCCGCTGGACGACGACAGCCATCGCCGGCACGCCGCCCACGTTCTGCCTGCGGCGGTACGCCTGGGCGCGCTCTGTGTGCAGCGACGCCAGGCATTTTTTGACGGCCTCGACGACGGCGTCCGCGCCGGAAACGCCCAGGAACGTGGCCTGTTGGCCGGCGAAACTCGCCTCCGCGCCGTCCTCGTCGAGCGCCGACGACCGCACGGCGACGACCCCGCCGCCGAGCTTGGCGTAGGCGGCGCGGGCCGACTCGGGGTCACCGCCGGCGCGGACGACGAAGCCGTCGGGCACCGGCAGCCCGGCCGCGAACAGCCGGGCGAGTTCCGCGCCCTTGCCGCCCAGCCGCGGGGCGTCGTCGGCGGTCGCGTCGGCGAAGGCAATCGCGTCGGTCACTTCGGCTCCCGCGTCAGGATGGCCCGCAGCCGGTCCACGATCTCCTCGACGGTCGGCTCCGCGAGGCCCTGCGTCGCCCAGCAGTCGGCCGCGCCGGAGAGCAACGCAATCGCGTCGTCGCGGCGGGCGTCCACCGGCGTCAGTGTCACCGCGGTGTCAGTGCCGGTCGCGTTCGTGACGGCGGCGCGGGGGCGGGGCCGGCCGTCGAGCGCCTCGTTGCAAAGCCGGTCGGCGTCGCGGTTCTGGCCACGCAAGACGTGCGTGAAGCCGACCACACCCAGCCGCCGGCATAGCGCCGCCGCCTCGGCTTGCAGCGACTTCAGCTCGACGTTCTTGACCTTGTACTCAGAT
>JANXTD010000533.1 GCA_025352585.1 Fimbriiglobus sp. | reverse complement strand
GCCGGCGAGGGTGACGGCGGTTCCCGCGGGGGCGTGGCAGGCGCGGCACGACTGCACGCCGGGAATCTGCGGCGGCTCCTTCTCGACGAGCTTCACCCCGATGGGGGCGAAGGCCGCGGCGGTGCCGGGGTGGCATTCGAGGCAGCCTGTGGCCCGGTGCGCGGCGTGGTTGAACTTCGCGTTGGGTAGCCACACCGTGCGGTCGGGCACCGGCCGGACGCCCTGGCTGTCGAGGTCGTGGCACTTCGCGCAGCCCTGGCTGCCCGCCGGCGCGCCGGGCGTGAACAGCCGGCCGGCCTCGGCGTGGGCGAAGCGGTCGGCGGCCGTGCGCAGGGTGTCGGGGGCGTCGGTCGGGGGGCGTTGCCGGCCGACTTGCAACCCGGTCGGCACGTCGAGTTCGCGGTGGCCCGGCTCCAAAAGCTGCTTCACGTAGCCGGTGCGGACCTCGTCCACGAGCTTGGCGCGGCTGACGCGGTGCGGCAGGTCGAACGCCGCGACGAGTTGCCCGCCGGACGCTTTCGGGTTGGCCGCGATCGGGTGGCAGCCGCGGCAACTCGCCTCGAAGTTGACGCTGAGGAAATAGTCGCCGGCGGGCCGCGGCGGCAGCACCGCCTTCGCCGGCACCTGCCCCGCCGTGAGTTGCCGACTCAACTCGTTGTGGGCGACGGTGCCGACGCCGGCGTCGAGTTGGTGGCACGACGCGCAGGCAAGTTGCACCAGGGCGTCGTCGGCCGCCCCGGCGCGGTAGCGCTCGCCGACGGCCGGTCCGTAGAGCCGCCGCGCGCGCTCGACGGTCAACGCCTCCGCTCCGCCACGGCTGTAGGCGACGCCGGGGGTCATGTGCAGGGCGTGGCTGAACTTCAGCGTCCGCGTCTCGGGCGGCGTCTTGAGCGGGGCGAAGTCGGGGTGGTCGGCAGCGAAGTCGGTCACGCGGTTGGCCAGCGGCGGACTCGCCCCCGGCTCGCGGTGCGGGGCCAGGTCGCCGTGGCAGGTCGCGCAGTGCGTGTCGGTCAGCTTCACCAGCGAGTTGCCGCGGCCGCCGTGGTCGTGGTGGCAGTTCGCGCACTGCTTGTGGAACTCGGTATCCGCCTTGTCGGGCGACGCCTGGTGCGCCGGGCCGCTGTGGCACTTGTCGCAGGTCAGGTTGCGCCAGCGCTCGCCGGGGTGCGCGGCCGAGAGCGGGTTCGCCAGGAAGTCGCCCGGCGACGACGCGACGTGGCACGCCTGACAGTTCGCGTCCCAGGCGGCGTGCGGGTTCGTCAGCGTGCCGTGGGTGTGCGCCGGGGCCGCCGCCGACGGCCGCGCCAGTTCGACCGTGGCCCAGGCGAAGACCACGCCCAGCGCGAGCGCCGACAGCAGCCACTTCCAGCGCGTGACGGCGTCCGGCCGGCGGAAGTAGCCGCGGCTGCCGCGGTGGCGGTCGCTCAGGTCGCGGCTCGGGGAACGCGGCATCGGGTCACCAATACTTGAGGGCGCGGACGGCGTGGACGACCATCAAGGCGGTCATCCCCACCGACAGCGGCAGGTGAATCATCAGCCAGTTGTGCAGCCAAAAGTGGTAGACGGCGACGGCGTCCCACTGCCGCCGGACATCGACGAGTTCGCGCAGGCGTGCCCAGGCGATCGCCGCCTCGGGCGTCGTGACGGTAGCCAACTCGCGGAAGCGGCGGTCGGCCTCTGCGCGGCCGGCCAGGGCCGAGCGCGAGCCGCGGCCCGAACGCAAGTACGGCAGCAAGTCGGCGTCGAGGAAGCCGGCGACCTCGCGCCGCGGCGGGCCGGGCAGGGCCGCGACGACCCGCACCGCCTCGGCCGCCGCCGACTCGGCCAGCATCGGGATCTGCGCCGCGATCGCCTCGCCGGGCATGTCGGTGAGGAACTTCTGCGGTAGCCACTGTTGGAGGGCCAGGCCCCAGACGCCGCTGGCGAAGACGAGCAGGAACAGCGTCAAGGTCGCGGCCGGCAGTGGCCCGCCGAAGCCGAGGCCGGCGTGCAACAGAACGAGCGGCAGCGCGAGCAGCCCGAGCCAGACGTGGACCTTCATCCAAACCCGCGTCGCCCCGAGTCGCCGGCCGCGGAACCACTTGCGTGGGGCCAGCAGCATCTCGAAGAGGACAATCGCACCGACGGCGACGCCGCAGGCGAAGCCGAGCGCGCCACTCGGGCGCGGCGGCCAGTCGCCGAGGCCGACCAGCGACGCGGCGTAAACCGCGGCCAGCGGCACGGCGGCGACGACAGTCGCCGCGGCGACGAGCCGGCCGACGCGGACGCGCACCGACTTGGCCGAACCGAATCGCAAAGGGCCGTCCTCGCGGGGAAGGGTGTGATGACTGGACGGTCTTTCTATCAGGAAGCGGGCGAATTCGCACGCGGAAACGGCGGATCGCGTGCGACACGGCGCGGGGAGCCTGGTAGTTTAGGCACAACGCATTCGCGGGGCACGGGGCGGACGATGGCGCGACACTCCGACGCACTGACACGGTCCCTCGCCTGCGGCCTCGTCGCCGTGGTTGGCCTGGTCGCGCTCGCCTTGTCGCCGTCGAAGTCGAACTCCGAGGTGCCCGCCGCCCCGCCCCCGGTTGCCGGCCAAGTCGTCGCCGGGGCGACTCTGCGCGTCGGCAACGCCGGCTGCTCGGCGACCGCTTGCCACGGCGGCCCCGCCCCGTCGCTGACCGCGCCGATTGACGCCCACGCCTGGCTGGGATCGGCGACCCACTGGCAGGCCCGCGACCCCCACACGCGGGCTTACGACGCACTGAACCTGCCACTCGCCGCCGACATGATGGCGCGCCTGAAAGTCCCCAAGCCGACGGGTGGCTTCCTCAAGGCGACCGAGTACGACCGCTGCCTGGCGTGCCACACCGACCCGCAACTCGTCGGCCAGCCCGGCGTCTCGGAGGCGG
>JANXTD010000528.1 GCA_025352585.1 Fimbriiglobus sp. | reverse complement strand
GCCGGCGAGGTCCGCCGCCGGCTCCCCCAGCCGGCTCAAGTCGTCGGCGAAGGCGTCGGCGACCGTCTGGTCCAGCCCCGGCAGCCACTGGCCGGGGGCGGCGAGGGCGGACTCGCGCAGCACGACGGCGAAGACCGCCTGGCCGAACGGGTTGCCCTGGAAGTTGGCCCGCACGACCCCCTGGATCTCGGCCTGGACCTTGGCGTCCTCGAACGCCTCCTGCACGTCGCTCGGCTGGACCGAGTAGCCCTCCTTGTAGCCGCGCTCGGCCAGCCGCTCGACCAGCCGCTCGCCGAGGCGCAACAGGACGGCCGGCTGGTAGCCGCACCGGAAGGCGATGTCGGCGGCCTCGGCCCCGGCGTCGATGCCAAGCCGCGCCAGCGGCCGCGCGACCAGCCCGGCGGCCTCGTCGGGGCTGAGCTGCTCTAGCACGAGCACGTCGCGCCGGTCGGGCCAGAGTCGTCCCCCTCAATTTCGGCGAGGTCCGGCGGATCAAATCCCGTACGTTCAAGTTGCCGACACATCAAAATCGCGCCGGGCCGGATGCCTATCGCACCCTCAGCAGTGCAAGTTCACGTTAAAAGTCGATTCGACCGCGAAAATATTCTCAAATCTGCAAATTAACTCGCACTTCCATGACTCAACGATGCTATAACCGGTGCGATGTGCTGCCTTCCTATGTCGAAACGAGTCGCTATCGCGCGGACGCATCAGTTGACAACCATCAAGGCGTGCTTGCTACCACTGGACTCAGTCGGCGGTAGATTCGAGGCGCTGAGTCCTCAGCTGGCGGTTCCGGGTGACAATATGAACACGGCCTCACAAACAGCGTCTACCATCGAAATCGTGCGCGGTCTGCTCGGGGCCGACAGCGGACTCACGGTGTGCCACGACCCCGCCGCCGAGCCCGCCACGGACGGGGCATTTGGTCCGCCTCCACCCGGTCTGCACCCGGAGCTCTTACAGCACCTCGCCCGCCGATACCCGCGCGGCTTATTTCGACACCAGTGTGCTGCGGCTCGACACCTGCTCGCCGGCCAGCACACGGTGGTGGCGACGCGCACCTCCTCCGGCAAGTCGCTCATCTACTCGATTCCGGTCCTCGACCGTTTACTCACCGAGCCGACCTCGACGTCGCTGTTCTTGTTCCCTCAGAAAGCCCTGGCGAACGACCAACTCCAGAAGCTCGCCGCTGTGGCCGACGACCTGCCCTCACTCGCGAGTCAGCGGCTGGCGAGCCCGCACCTGATCGCCCGGTACGACGGGGCCACCCTGAACGACTCCAAACCGGGGATCCGGGCCGGGGTCCAATTGCTGCTCACGAACCCCGACATGCTGCACTACGCCGTCCTCGCGTGGCACGACAAACACTGGGTGCGGTTCCTGTCGCGGCTCCGACACGTCGTGGTGGACGAGTGCCACGAGTACCGGGGCATTTTCGGGACGAACGTCAGCCACCTCCTCCGACGCCTGCGGGCCTTGTGCCAGCGCTACGGTTCGTCGCCGACGTTCATCGCCACTTCGGCCACCGTGCAGGCACCCCAAGACCACCTGCGGCGGCTCACGGGGCTGCCCTTCGAGTGCGTCGGCCCCGAACAAGACGGCAGCCGCCAGGGCGAGCGGAAATTCTGGATGGTCCGTCCGGAGGAACACCCGCACGACGCCGGGCGGAAGCTCACATTGGCCCTCGCCGAGGCCGGGCTGACCGTACTCACATTCAGCCCCAGTCGCACCGCGGCCGAGCGGATGATTTCCAGGTCGGGGCGGGACAACAAGGAGTCGGAGCCGCCGTTCGTGCGCGTCTACCGCGCGGGGTTGACTTCCTCGGAGCGCGAGGAGATCGAGCGCGGTTTGCGAGACCGCACGGTCCGGGCGGTGTTCTCGACGAGTGCCCTGGAACTCGGGATCGATATTGGGGCGATCGATGTCGTGGTCTGTGTCGGCCTACCGACGACAATGATGAGCCTCTGGCAGCGCGCCGGCAGGGCGGGGCGGGCGGGCAAGCAGGGTGCCGTCATCCTGATCCCAGGCCAGACGCCAATCGACGCCTACTACTCCGCCCACCCCGAAAGGCTGTTCGGCCGCGATCACGAGCCGCTGGTCCTGAACCTTGGCAACCAACGCGTCCTCCACCAACACTATGTGTGTGCCGCGAAGGAGGCGGGGGACGAAGTCAAGTTGGACACTGCGACGCTCGGTGAGGAGGTCGCGGGCGTGAAGGCCCAGCGCGACGCGGGGTTGCTGACGGACGAGGTCTTCTATTTGAGCGAGCCTCACCGGGGCGTTCGAATTCGTGGGGCCGGGGGGGAAGCCTACAAGCTCGTTTGCGACAACGTTGAGATCGGGGAGATTGACCCGTTCCACCTGTTGCGCGAGGCACCGCGCAACGGCATCTACTCGCACGGCGGGACGCGGTACCGGGTCAAAGACGTGCGGGTCAGTGACCGGCAGGTGCGTTTGAGCCGAGAGTTCTGCCCCCACTTCACCACGTCGGCCGTCCGGACGAGCATCCGGGTTCGTCGGCTGCCTCTGCTCCGCCGGCACGGCCGAGTCGTGATCGGCCGGGCGACTTTGGAGGTGAACGAGTACCTGCTCGGGGTGACCGAGAAGCACCTGTCCGGCCAAGTGGTCCGCAGTTATCCGGGGGCCGGGATGCCGAACAACCGCCTGCCCACCGAGGGCACCATGCTGCGACTGGAGCCGCAACTCTGGCAGGAGGTCGTCGCCCGACTCGGCGAGCCGTCGGCCAAGGCGGGGTTGGAGGCGACCGCCCGGCTCTTCGGGAGCCTGTTCCCGACGGTGACCGGTCCGTGCGACACCTCGGACTACTCAGCGGCGGCGGACGCCCCGAGGGACGGGACGGCGGCCGTCTACCTGTACGACACGGCCCCTTACGGCGTCGGGCTGGCGTTCGAGGCGTACGACCGGATGGCCGACCTGGTCGCCCGCGCGGCCGAGCAGGTTCGCACCTGCCCGTGCGGGACCGACGAGGGCTGCTTCCAGTGCGTCCGCAACCCCCAAGCGGAGGTCCCGGCGAGCAAGGCGGCGACGCTCGCCCTCCTCGAGATGATCGGGGCCGAACTGTCGTGCGCCCCGGTCGTCATCCCGGTGGCATCTGACGACCTCCCCCCGCCGACCGAGAGTTGCTCGGCCTGCCAAGAGCCGCACAAACCCTCCGCGCGATTCTGCGACAACTGCGGCGCGAAGCTGGGGGCGACCCTGTGACCCAAGCACCGCCGCCCGTCCGCCTGTCCGCGACGTACCCGACCGCACGGGTCCGGGGCCGGCTCGTCACCCGGTCGCTGGAAAAGCGGCTCGACTGGACCGCCATCGACGCGGGCACCGCCGACGAGTTGGGGCGGGATCACGTGGGCTGGTTCGTGGGGGACCACCCAGGGTTTGCGAGGGCGGCCGAGCAATTCGCTCGGCTCGATACGAACACGGAGGGGGGGATCTGGGTCGTAGTGCCCCTCGGCAGGGAGAGGGCTGTCGAACTGAGAACCGGCTGGCCACACCCTGACCATATTGTGGACCACCCGCGCTCCGGGGCCGCGGTGTGGCGGTCGCGCAAGGTTTGGGTCGCGATCCCGGAAGACCTGAAACTGCTCTTACCTTTCGCAAAATGTGTCGAAGCCGGCGTCGCTGGCGTCATCGTCCTCGACCCGCCGTGCCTCATGTACAAGAGGGCGGGCTGGGAGACTGACGTGAGGGGCAGAACTTACGGCAACGACCGCCCGCAGCATGTCGTCAACTTCCGGGCCTCTCTCGACATCGACGGCTGGCAACCCCCACTCTTGTTGCTCACGACGCGATTGGCCATGTCCGTCGATCCGAATGTCGTCGCTCGCGCATTCTGCCTTGACGCCTTCCGATTCATCGCCGGTGACTCGTTCGGCTGCTGGGAAACGCCTGTCACTCAAGACTAGATTGGTCGCGTGCGTTAGACGGGAACTCCATGCCAAAGCTACGGGCACCAGCTTGACACTCCAGTTCGGAACTATCGCGTCGGGGTCGTGACGCGGCGGAAGCCGAGGCCCGACGCCGGGCTGTCCGACGACGTCAAGAAACTCGCCGGGCACCTGACCGCCGACTTCCAGATCGACTACCGCCGCCGCACCGGCGACGCCGCCAGCGCGGTCACCGACCGGCAGCCCCTGCGCGAGGTGCTCAACACCGTCGGCAAGTCGTACCCCTGCCCCAACGCCTGGAGCGGCGCGACGGTCGTCGCCCCAGGCCGCGTCCGGGCGCGGGTCGGGCCGAGGCGGTCGGCCTCGAGGCTCGTCTCGACCGCCTCGAAGCGGTGCAGGAGCGCGCGGAGTTCGGCGTCGCGGTCGCTGACGGGTTCGCCCCGCCGATTAGTCCGCCAGGGCGTCGAGGTCGGCGACGCTGTCGGGCTGCAACCGGTCGAACTCGGTCTCGCGCACCTTCAGGTACGACCACGGCGTCCCCGTCAGCCGCGTGGCGTTCTCGCACCACTGCGTCGCCGCCCGGTCCTTGTACGCCACCGTCGTGTCTTCGAGCCCCTTCGTCTCCAGCAGCCGCGACACGCCGTCGGCCGTGACCGCCACGAAGTCCGGCTCGTAGTGCCGCAGGCTGCCCGTCGCGTCGGTGTACTCGATCACGAACCCGAACCGCTCCGGCAGCTTGGCGAACCGCGCCACGTCCGGCGCGTCCTCCAAGAACTTGGCGAAGCGCAGCTCGTACTTGTTGCCGCACGGTACGAGGTTCAGCACGCACTTCGACGCCCCGCGCAGCGTCGGCCGCGACCACGGGAAGCCGCGCGTCGTCGAGAGCAGCCGGCCGGCGTGCAGCAGCTCCGGCTCGCGCTCGTCGACGACGACCTTGCGCAGCTCGCCGACGAACGCCTTGACCGTCACGAAGTGGGCGTAGTTGCTCGCGATCGCCTTGACCACCTCTGGCGACTTCAGGTCCACCGGCCGCGCGAACGCCCCGGTCAGGAACTCGCGCACCCGCGGCACCAGCGCGGCGAACTGCGACGGCAGCTTCACGTCCTGGGCGATCCGCTTGGCGTAGAAGCCGATCACCTCCTCGGCCGTCTGCGGCGTCGGGATCGTGTAGTCCCGCGCGAACAGCTTGCGCATCTCGATCAGGTCGTAGCCCTCGTAGCGGAAGTCCTTCGCCTCCGCGTCGGTCTCCTTCATCGGCAGCGGCCGCTCCAGCCTCGGCAGCGGCATCGCCGCGATCTCCGCCTCGAGGCTCTTCTTGCGCACCAGGATCGGCGACAGCTCCGGCATCGCGATGTCCATCGCCAGCTTCGCGGGGTCGACCTGGACCGTCTCGATGACCAGCCGGTCGGCGTCGAGGTCCACGGTCTCGAGTTGGTAGTCCTCGTCCTTCTCGAGCTGGTCGAGGACTTCGAGGAACTTCTTGTTGCCGATGATGTCCACCCGCTCGACGTAGCCGGCCTCGCGGCCGCCGCCGGCACCGGGGTAGGCCAGCGCCTGCTCGCGGAACATCAGCCGCAAGCCGCGGCCGATGGTCTGCTCGGGGAGGATGTTGGCCTTGGCGGTGAACGGCCGCAGGCCGACGATCACCGTCACCCCCTGCACGTCCCAGCCCTCGCGCAGCATCACCACCGACACGACGCCGTTGACGGGGCTGACGCCCTTGTCGACGTCGCGGGCCGCCTGCCGGGCGGCGTCGAGGTCGCCCTGGCTCACGTCGCCCTTGCGGTTGGTGTGGATCACCAGCAGCTTGTCGCCGCCGAAGTGCTCCGGGTAGGTCCGCCGCAGCCAGTCGCCCACGTCGTCGGCGTCGGCCGTGTCGTTCATCATCACGAACAGCAGCGGCTTGCGCTTCAGCGCCTCCAACTGCTCGCGGTACTCCTTCCAGCGCTGCACCCCGGCGGTGAGGTACATCTGGTAGCGCACCGACGCGATCGCCGACGGGCTTTCGCTCAGCCCGCGCGTCACGCCCTTGACCGGCCGCTTGACGATGCCGTCGAGGATCGCCTGCTTCAAGGGGTAGTCGAACACCGTCCACGAGAACAGTTGCCCCTCCTGGTGCCGCGGCGTCGCGCTGAAGTCGAGCTGCACGCCGACGCCGCCGGGGGTCGCGGCGTGCAGCTTGCCGATGCTCGCGACCCAGGTCAGTTCCTCGTCGTGCAGGTGGTGCGCCTCGTCGTTGAGCACGACCACCGGGCCGCCGCGGCGGGCGATGCGCGGGGCGAAGTCCTCGGCCGCCTGCGCCTTCGCCGGCGGCTTCGGCCCCAGCATCGCCGCCATCGCGTCCGGCTCCGCGGCCGCCGCCGGCGGGCGGTCGTAGAGTTGCTGGATGTTGGCCAGGTAGACCGCCCCCTCGCTGCCGCCGCGCTCGGCCTCGCCGCGCAGGTAGAACTGCACCTCCCAGTACGGCCGGAACTCCGGCGGGATGATCGGGTCGGTGCGGAAAATGTAGCCGCCCTCGAAGTCGCCGCGTAGTCGCTCGTAGACGATCACGTTCGGCGCGATCACCAGGAAGGTCTTGGCGTACTCCGGGCCTTCGCCGAGGGCCGCGTTCAGGTACTGCCAGGCGATGGCCAGGCTCATCACCTTGGTCTTGCCGCTGCCCGTCGCCATCTTGACGCAGTAGCGCGCGAAGTGGTCGGCGTCGAGGGGGTTGATGTCCAACCGCTCGGAGAACATTCGGAGCAGCTCGGCGTGCCTCCGGGCCTTGACCACCTCGAAGAGGTAGACCAGCGTCTCGACGCTCTCGCGCTGCGCCCAGTGGTACTCGAACTTGCGGCCGCCGGGCCGGTGCGACTGGTGGAACCAGAAGCGCAGCAGCCGCGCGCTCGTGGCCGTCGCGCCGGGGTAGCCGCCCGCCACCCACGCCTTGACGGCCTCGCGGACGCGCAGGACGCACGGCGCGGTCGTCGCCCGCGCCTCCATGAACGACGGCGTGGCGGTCTTCTTGCGGGCCATCGGGTTACTCCACGGGGTGCGAGGGACCGGGGCCGACGGCTCCGCCGCAGGCCCGCGACGCCGTCACTTCGCCTTCACGGTCACGGTCACCGACTTCGTCGTGTCGTTGCCCAGGATGTCGATCACCTTCACCACCACCCGGTACTCGCCGGCGGCCGCGTAGGTGTGGTTCGCCTTCAACTCCAGCTTCGGGCTCTTCTTGGTGCGGTACTCCTGCGCCATGTTGTGGAACGTGTCGCCGTGGTGGTCCCAATCGACCGCCCAGAAGTCCACCCACTGCGACCAGTGCGCGATGCCGCCGCGCACCGACTCCGGCACGTCGTCCGGCGGGATCACGAAGTCCGTCAACTCGACCGTCGCGATCAGCCCCTTGGCCGACGCCTTCACGTTCAGCGCGGCCATCTCGAAGAACTGCACCTCGCCCGACTCGACCGCCCGCTTGTCCATCACGTCGCGCGGGATGCGCTTGAAGCGCAACTGCACCTGCGACGCCTCCACCGCCTGCTTGGTGATCTCGTTCAGCTCGAAGGCGAAGTCCCAGCCCAGCACGTCGATGCCGTTGGTCGTCGGCGCGTTCTTGCCGGTGCCGACCGCCCGCTTGAACTCCAGCACCAGCTTGGTCACGTCGCCGGTGGTCACCGGGCCGTCGACGCCGCCGACGTGGACGAAGCGCTCCGCCTTGCGGCCGTGGAGCCAGGCGTAGCCGGTGCTCGGCTCGGCGTGGTAGGTCCGCAGGATGAAGTCGGTGTAGGCCCGCTGCCGCCGGTCGGCCTGCTCCGGCGTCTCGGCACCGCCCCCGGCGAACTGGCCGGCCTGCCACTGCTGCCGCTCGTACTTGCCGAGGTTCTGCACGACGAACGGCCGCACGTCCGGGATGCCCAGCAGCCGCTTGCGGGCGGTGTGGACGGCGAAGCGGCCGAGGTCGCAGGTGATCCACTTCCGCCCCAGCTTCTCCGCCACCGCCGCCGTCGTGCCCGAGCCGCAGAAGCAATCGAGCACCAAGTCCCCCGCGTTCGACGACGCCTTCACGATCCGCTCGATCAGGGCTTCGGGCTTCTGCGTGGGGTAGTTTGCCCTCTCGGTAGACTTGTTGTGCATCAGCTTGATATCTAGCCACAAATCTTGCAACAACACACCGTAAGCGTTCACGCCCCGGCGGGGAGGAGGGACGGCGGGGTGGTCCCGGTCCTCGCGGCCTGAACGGCGGCAATCAGCACGGCCAGCACGTCGCGGTTCTGCTGGCGGCAAGTCGCTACCACGGTGAGCACCCGCTCGA
>JANXTD010000672.1 GCA_025352585.1 Fimbriiglobus sp. | reverse complement strand
CCCAGGTCAGTTCGTCGAAGACCGTCTCGAACATGTTGATCGTCACGAAGCGCACGCCCGCTTCCACCAAGCGGCGCGCCATCAAACACGACTGACCAAAGCGGGTGCGGCCGTAGCGGTCGCGGACCTTCGCCGGCTCCTGCGCCAGGTCGAACGCCGCGCGCGCCTTCGGACTCGACATGAGCTTGTAAGCGAGGGCGAAGGTGTCGTCCATCTGCTTCGCCGCGGCCGAATTCTCGAAGCTACTCAGCGACCCGTCCACCGCGGCACGGAGACGTTGCCGGCGCTCGCCGCGTACCGCCGGGATCGAGTCGGGCGGCAGCAGGTCTGGCACCTTGAAGTCCGGCGCGGCGGGGTCGGCGTTCAAAATCAGCGGGTCGTAGCGCTTGCCGAGGTAGCCGGCCGACTCGCCGTGGGGCAGGTAGCCGCCGGTGCGGCCGATCGCCTTGGGGATCATGACGTGGGCCGGCAACTCGCCGCGGCCGCCCTTAAGGAACCCCTGCACGCAGCCGATGTTGGGGTGCTCCAGCCCCGGCGTGAACAGCCGGCCCGACTGCATCATCTGGTAGCCGGTGTCGTGGACCGCCGTCGCGGTGTGGTACAGCGAGCGGATCACCGAGAACTTGTCGGTGTGTTCGGCGATTTTGGGCAGAATCTCGCTGAGTTGGAACCCCGGCACCTTCGACGGCTTGGCGGCGAACGGCCCGCGCACCTCGGCCGGGGCGTTCGGCTTGGGGTCGAAGGTGTCGAGCTGGCTGGGGGCACCGACGAGCATCATCAGGATGCAGTTCACGTCCTTGTCGGGCTTGTCCGCGGCGGTCGCGCGGGCGTAGCCGGCCAGCGACAGCCCCAGCGGGGCGAGCAGGCCGGCGTGCAAGAAGTCGCGGCGGGTCGTGCCGTCGCAGAACGAGACGGCGCGCGGGGCATCGAGTCGGATCATGGCAACATCCGGGGTGAAAGATTGCAGACATCGTACCAGACGCCGAAGTGCCCCGCCGCAAGAAGTTGGCAACGCTCGAAGTCCGACCTACGCTTCGCCGGCTCGACCCCGCCGCACCCCGCCGAGAAGCCGCCGATGAACCGCCTGCTGGGGCTGGAACTGCTTCGCGGCGTCGCGGCGACGCTCGTACTGCTGGAGCACATCCGCTACGTCTTGCCGACGGTCTGCGGCCCGGATGTCGTAACGCCGTGGCCCCTCGCAGGGTTCGCCGGCTACTGGGGCGTCGATGTCTTCTTCGTGCTCAGCGGCTACCTGATCGGGCTGACGCTCGACAAGCCCGGCACGACGGCGCGGTCGTTCCTCCTCGCCCGGCTAGCGAGGGTCCTGCCACTGTACGCGGTCGTCTCGATGGTCTGCCTGGCGGTACCCCGCTTCCGCACGTCCGAAGTCGGCGTCTCGATGCTCGTGACGACCTTCGGCCTGATGCCCGTCTCGGGAGACGCCTTGGCCCCGCTGACGGCCCAGCCCTGCGGCTGGACTCTCTGCTACGGAGTCCTCTTTTACCTCGTCGCGACAGGGCTCAGCGCGGTCGTCGGTTGCCGCCGGGCCGTCCCGGCCCTGCTCGCGCTGTTCGCACTGGTCCCGCTGGCGTTTGCGGCCGCCGGCCCGGTCCGGGGCTGGGCGTACCCGAACTTCGCGCTGTCGCCGCTGACGGCCGAGTTCGCGCTAGGCCTGCTGGCGTACCGCCTGACGGACTCCACCTCGTCGCGGGCGGCCTGGGGCCTCCTTGCCCTTGGCGTCGCGGGCTGCGCCCGCGGACTGGTCGTCGGCAGCGACGGCGAGAACCCGTACGAGGCCATCGCCCACCCCGCGCTCGCCCTCGGCCGCGTCGCCACCTGGGGCCTGCCGTCGTTCGCCTGCGTCCTGGGTGTCGCCCGACTCGACCGCGCCGACACCTTCCGGCCGGTCGCGCGACTCGCCACGGCCGCCGGGGCCGTGTCGTACTCGCTGTACCTAGTCCAGCCGTGCTCTCTCGCGATGACCACCGTCCTGTGCATCGTCACCCGCGTCGAAAGCCCCTGGCAGGTCGCGGCCGTGACAGTCGCGGTCACCTTCGCCCTCGGGGCGGCCGTCGCCCGCTACATCGACTTGCCGCTGCACGCCGCGGCGAGGCGCTGGGTCCGCGGGCCGGCCGCCGAGTCCCGCCCCTCCCCGGCCGGCCCGGTCCTGGTTCGCCCCCTGGCCCTCGGGGATTCCGCGCGATGAACCGCCTCCTCGGGCTGGAACTGCTGCGCGGCGTCGCGGCGACGCTCGTGGTGTTCGAGCACTTACGCCTCGTCATCTGGGACGTTTGCGGGCGAGACACCCAACTCCCTTGGGCCCTCGAGCACCTGCACGGCTACTGGGGAGTTGACATCTTCTTCGTGCTCAGCGGCTACTTGATCGGCCTGACGCTCGACAAGCCGGCGACGACCGCGCGGTCGTTCCTCCTGGCCCGGTTCGCCCGCGTCTTGCCCCTTTACGTCGTGGTCTCGGCGTGCTGCCTGGCGATACCGTCCCTGCGGACCTCCGACGTTTCGGTGCCGATGCTCGTCACGACCTCGACGCTGCTGCCCTTGACCGGCGACGCCCTCCAACCGCTGACCGCCCACCCCTACGGCTGGACGCTCTGCTTCGAGATGTTTTTCTACCTCGCGGCCGCCCTGATCGCGGCAATCGCCGGTGCCCGGAAAACCGTCCCGGTCTTGATCGGGATTTTCACGCTGGCCCCGGTCGCGCTGACCGCGTTCGGGCCGTTCCCAGGGTGGGCGTTCCCGAGTTTCGCCGCGTCGCCGTTGACGGCCGAGTTCGGCCTCGGGTTGATCGCCTTCCGCCTGACCGCGAAGCTCCCGCGCCGGTCCGGGTGGGCGCTGCTACTCGGAGCTGCCGTGGGGGTCGCCGTCGGTGGCCTCGCCGACCACTACCACGGCGTCCCGGCGGACGTGATCGCCAACCCCCTCCGGGCGTGGACCCGCGTCGGCCGGTTCGGGCTGCCGGCGTTCCTCGGCGTCCTGGGCGTCGCCCGCCTCGACCACGCCGGGGCGTTCCGGCCGGTCGCCCGATTCGCGGCGTTCGCCGGGTCGATTTCGTACCCGCTCTACTTGGTGCAATTCTTCTCGCTGCCGATCCTGGTCGCCTTCGGCCCCCCCCTCGGCATCGACGGTGCCTGGCCGGTCGCGCTAACTTCGGTGGCGATCTCGGTGCTGCTGGCGGCGGCAGTCGCCCGCTTCGTGGATCAGCCGCTGCACGCCGCCGCGAAGGGCTGGGCCAAGCGGCTCTCGGCCCCGCGTCAGCCGAGTTCGGCGAGGAGCTTCTGGACCTTCGCCTCGATCAGGTCGCGCACCTTGCGGTAGTCCTCGGCCGGCATCTCTTTGGGGTCAGGGATTTGCCACTCCTCGCGCCGCGTGGCCTTGACCAGCGGGCACTCGTCGCCGCAGCCCATCGTCACCGCGACGGCGATTTCGACGCCGTCGAACTCGGCGAGCGACTTCGAGGCGTGCGTGCTGAGGTCGTAACCGACCTCCTTCATGAACTCGGTGGCCCGCGGGTTGACCCGGCCCGACGAGCGGGAGCCGGAACTCGCCGCGACGACGCCCGGCCCGCCGTGGATGCGGGCGAACGCCTCGGCCATTTGCGAGCGGTTCGAGTTTTCGACACACACGAACAGCACAATTTTCGGGGTCACGGTGACGCCTCCGGGGGGTTGGTGAACAGCAGGCGCGACAGGCCGACGCCGGCAATCGCGCCGGCGAACTCGTGGATGATCTATCGGAATTTCAGTTCCAAGGGACCCGTAGCGCGTGTGGGATTTGAGACGGCGGATGGCATTGCTGCCGGGAAAACCGATGTGCGGTGCCGCTCGGTTAAAGTAGTGCCGCAAGATCGCCAAGGAACGCGGCAGCGACCTCATCGTGGAAGCCGCCCGAGA
>JANXTD010000667.1 GCA_025352585.1 Fimbriiglobus sp. | reverse complement strand
GTAGACCTCGGCGAGGAACAGCGCGCCGAAGCCGTGCTGGTACATGCTGCCGTGGCTCATCTGGGAGTCGGCGTTGTTCAGGTAGCCGGGTGTCGAGGGGTTCGAGTTGCCGCGCCGCACGACGTAGTCGGCCGCCTTGGCGACCGCCTCGCCGAAGCGGCCGCGGCCCGGCTGGTGCCCCGCCGCCATCAGCGCCAGACCTGCCAAGCCGGTGATGGCGACGTTGCCGAAGTTGGTGCGGCTGTCCGGGAACGAGCCGTCCCCCGCTTGCCCCGCCGCGAGCGTGGCGAGCGAACGGTCGATGACCTGCTGGGCCTCGGCGGGGGTCGGGTCGGCATCGGCCGGTGCCGCCGGCTGGGCCTGCGTCACGAGCGCGAGCGACGACGCCCCCCCGGCGGCGAGGGCGGTTCGCACGAACTGGCGGCGGTGCATCATCGCGGCGTCCTCAACTCTCGAGCTTCCACGGCGATCGGTACGGCCGCGACACCATCGCCGCGGCCTCGGCGTCGCCGACGACGGACTCGGCGACCGGGTCCCAGGTGATCTTACGCCCCGTCCGCACCGCGAGGTTGCCCAGGTGGCAGACGGTCGCCGAGCGGTGGCCGATCGCCACGTCCGCGACCGGCAGTTTCCGCGACTTCACGCAGTCGAGCCAGTTGCCGTGGTGGCTCGTGCTCACCGGCAGTTTGACCGCGACTTCGGCCTTCAGAATCTCGGCGGGGTCGGCGGTCAGCTTGCCGCGGGTGACGAAGATCGTGCCCTTCTCGCCGACGAAGGTCGTGCCGCCGGGGAGGCCCTGGCCGCAGGTCATCACGACGCCGTCGTCGTAGGCGTAGGTGATCTCGGTCCACTCGGGGACTTCGTACCAGCCGTCCTTGTGGTAGCGGGCCTTGGCGGTCACGGTCGTCGGGCCGGACTCGTCGCGGTTGAGGCCCCACTGGGCTATGTCGAGGTGGTGCGCGCCGAAGTTGGTCTGCTGACCGCCGGAGTAGTCCCAGAAGAAGCGGAAGAGGTAGTGGACGTGCTTGGCGTTGTACGGCTTGAGCGGGGCCGGCCCCAGCCAGCGCTCGTAGTCGAGGTTCGCCGGGGCGTCGGCGTTGGGCACGGCCGGGCCGGCGAAGTTGGGCGCGGGCAGCCCGACCTTCACGCTCGTCACCTTGCCGATGGCCCCGCCGCGGACGAGTTCGCAGGCCCGGCGGAATTCCGCACTCGACCGCTGCTGGGTGCCGGTCTGCACGACCCGTTTGTACTTGCGGGCCGCGGCGACCATCGCCTTGCCGTCGTCGATGGTCAGCGACAGCGGCTTCTCGCAGTACACGTCCTTGCCGGCGGCGCAGGCGGCCGTCGTGGCGAGGGCGTGCCAGTGGTCCGGCGTCGTGACGACGACGGCGTCGATCCCCTTGTCGTCGAGCAGCTTGCGGTAGTCGGCGTGCGTCGCGGCCTTCGGGGCGAGGGCGGACGCGGCCGCGAGGTGCTTGCTATCCACATCACACAGCCCGGCGACGCTCGCGGTCGATTGCTTCAGCAGTGCCTTGAGGTTGGCAGTCCCCTGGAGGCCGACGCCGATGAAGCCGAGGCGAATTGTCTCGCTGGGCGGGACTTCGGCGAAGGCCCGACGGTACAGGCTCGGCGGCAGCGCGAGGATGGCCCCGCCGGCGAGGCCGGTCGAGAGGAAGTCGCGGCGGGTCGTGACGGGCATGGCGGGGCACCGGGGGGGGAGGCGGATTGATCTTGACGGCATCGCTCGCCCCGCTATCGTCCGCGATTCGCAAGGGATTGCAACACGGGACGCCACGGTATGACGCGGATTTTGCCCCTGGTGGTGCTTTGTTGCGCGGCGGCCGGCTGCGGCTCCACGCGCATGACCGATACCCAGCGGGCCGGCAGCGAGATGCGGCTGGTGTCGCAGGCGATCGACCGCGCCGTCCTGCAACTCGACTTCGCCGAACTCCAGGGCAAGACCGTCTTCCTCGACACGCAGTACCTCGACGGGACTGTCGATAAGGGCTACTTGATCAGCTCGATCCGCCAGCAACTGCTCGCGCACGGGGCCTTGATCCAGGAGGAGCGGCCGAAGGCGACGTACGTCGTTGAGCCGCGCTCCGGCGGGGTCGGGACGGACAAGTACAGCCTGCTCGTTGGCATCCCGGCGACCACGTTGCCGATCACGACCCTGCCCGGGATGCCGAGCGCGATCCCGGAGATCGCGCTCGTGAAGAAGTCCGACCAGCAAGGCATCGCGAAGATCGCCGTGTTCGCCTACAACCGCCAAACGGGCCGAGCACTTTGGCAGTCCGACCTCGTCGAGGCGAACAGCAACTTGAAGGACACGTGGTTCTTCGGGACGGGGCCGTACCGCCGCGGGTCGATCCAGCGGGAGTCCGAATTCGCCGGGGAGTCGCTGCCGAAAATCCCCTCGGCCCTGCGCGTCTTCCCGGAGGAGGCCGCCGTCAAGGCGAAAGAGTTCAAGCCCGAGAAAGAGCCGCCGGCGGC
>JANXTD010000451.1 GCA_025352585.1 Fimbriiglobus sp. | reverse complement strand
ACGAGGTCCTGGTGCGGCGGGCCGCCCCCCAGGAAGACGTTGATGACCGCCTTGTGCCGCGTCGGGGCGAACGCCGGGTTCTCGGCGGCCGCGCGGGCCTCGGCGCGGTGGATGTCGGCGAGGGTGAGTGTGGCGGACCCGAAGGCGAACGCGCCGATCTTGATGGCACTGCGGCGGGTGACGCCGTCGCAGTAGCGGGAGCCGGGGCCGAGGATGGTGAGCACGGGAGAAGCCCCCAGTGTGCCGCGGAGGCAGCAAGGCGGGATGGGACGTTCAGGCAGGTGCGGAAATATTAGCCCCCCGCGATCGGGATTGCAAGCGCAAACCGTCCGCTAGAAGGCTCAGTTCCCCGCCTGCCGCACGAGGCCGGCCTGTTGGCGGTAGTACGCGGCCCAGCGGCGCACCGTCGCGTCGGGGTCGGTGCGCTCCAGCGGGTCGAGCCAGCCGGTGAATTGCAGGCCCATCTCGAAGGCGACGCGGGCGGCCCCCAGCCTCACCGCCGGGTCGGCGTCGCGGCTCAGCCGCTCCAGCCACGGCCCCGCGTCCTTCACCGACTCCTCGGTGCCCAGGTCGGTCAGCAACGCCAGACGCTCCACCGGGTTCGGGTGCGTCAGTTGCCGGGCCAGCGACACCTGCGACAGGCTCAGCCCGCGACTCTGGAGCGCGAGTACGGTCAGGTCGCGGACCCCGGCGTCGCCGTCGTGGAGGCCACGGAACAGCTCCTCGGTGCCGACGACTTCGGAGCCGTCGTCGGCCGCCGGCCCGACGGCCAGGAGTGCGGCGCGGCGCACCGCGGCGTCGGCGTCGGCCAGCAGCGGCACGAGGTCGGCGCGGGCGTTGAGCCGCGGGTGCAGGGCGTGCCGCGCGGCCAGCAGCTTCGACTCCGTCGGCCCGCGCAACCCCGCCGCGACGACCGGCCGCAGGAGGGCGGGCAACGCGGGGTCGTTTGACTTCAGCAGCGTCGGCACGAGGTCGAGTAGCGCCGCCCGGCCGCACTCCGACGACTTGACGCCGTCGCCGACGACGACGCGGCACCACAGCGCGAAAGCCGGGTCGCCCGGCGTGGCGTCGGCGAACTTCGCGGCGAACGCGGCGGCGGCGGCGCGGGCCTCCGCGGGCCGGTCGCCCTCGAAAAGTGCGGTGAACCGGCCGGCCTCGGGTTCGGCGAGGTCGAGCAGGACGCGGGCCTGCCGGGCGCGCTCTTCGTCCGTCTCCGCTTTGGCGAGGGCGTGGCCGGCGTAGGCCGCCGCGAAGGCGTCGCGCTTGACGGCCGCGACCCCGGCGAGTGCCAGGCCGAGCGCGGCGGTGCCGAGCGCGACCGGTTTGAGCCAACCCTGAGCCATGACGAACCTCCCGTGCGTGTGCCGCAAGTTACGCCAACCCCCGGCGACGCGGCAAGCCCAACCCGTACCGTAACCCCCACACCCTCACGCCGCCCCCGGTGCCGCCATGCGCTCGCTCGCCCTTTTCGTGCTGTTGCTGACCCCGCCGGCCGCGCTCGCGCAGGGCAGCGCCGACGACTACGCGCGGGCCGCCAAGTTGCGTGACCGCTTCGCCGGCAAGCTGCTTCGCGACCCCGCGAACGTCTCCTGGTCGGCGGACGGCAGCCAACTCTTCTACGAGGTCGCGGTCGGCGCGGGCAAGAAAGAGCACGTCGCCGTCAACGCCGCCGATGGCGTCAAGACGGCCGTCAGTGCGGAAGCGTTCGGCAAACTGCCGAAGCCGTCGGTTGCCGTCCGGCCGACGGGGCGTGAGCCGCGTTCTCTCCGGCGTGGCACCTCGCCCGACGGCAAGTGGCGTGTGACGGTCGCCGAGCACGACCTGACGCTGACCGAAGTCGCGTCGAAGGCGGAAACGGCGCTGACGAAGGACGGCTGCGCGGACGACGCCTACACCGCCGAGGTGTTCTGGTCGCCCGACTCGGCGGCGTTCGTCGCCTACCGCCGCACGCCGGGCGGGGACCGCCGCGTGACGCTCGTCGAGAGTTCGCCGAAGGATCAGGTGCAGCCGAAGACCTCGACGTACTTCTACCTGAAGCCCGGCGACGACATCCCGCAGGCGAAGCCGGTCTTGTTCGACGTGGCCACGAAGTCCGCCGTCAAGCTCACCGGCGACGTGGCGCTCTTCGACAACCCCTGGGACCTCAGTTACGAGCACTGGTCGCCGGACTCGAAGGGCTTCACCGTGCTGGTCAACCCGCGCGGCCACCAGTCGATGCGACTCCTCCGTATCGACGCGAAGACGGGCCGCGTCACGGCCGTGATCCACGAGGTCTGCCCGACGTTTTTCGACTACAGTTACAAGCTCTTTCTGCACTACCTCGACGCCACGAACGAGTTGCTCTGGATGAGCGAACGCACCGGCTGGAACCACCTCTACCTGCTCGACGCCACGACCGGCCGGGTCAAGAACGCGGTCACGTCGGGCCACTGGAACGTCCGCGCCGTCGAGGGGGTCGATGCCGAGAAACGCCAAGTCCGCTTCCGCGCCGTCGGTCTGGTGCCGGCCGAAGACCCGTACCACGTCCAGTACGCCCGCGTCGGTTTCGACGGCGGCCGCTTCACGCGGTTGACCGAGGGGGACGGCACGCACACGCTCACCCCGTCGCCCGACGGCCGCTACACGCTCGACCGCTGGTCGCGCGTCGACGCCGCGCCGGTGGCGCAACTGCGCACGGCCGACGGCCGGCTCGTGGCGACGCTCGAACGGGCCGACGCGACCCTTCTCAAATGGGCCGGCTGGCGTCCGCCGGAGCGCTTCGTCGCGAAGGGCCGCGACGGCACCACGGACATCCACGGCGTGATCCACCGGCCGACGAACTTCGACCCGGCGAAGAAGTACCGCGTCATCGAGTCGATCTACGCCGGGCCGCACGACCACTTCGTGCCGAAGTCGTTCCAGCCGGTGCGCGGCCACACGCAGGCCCTCGCGGAACTCGGCTTCGTCGTCGTGCAACTCGACGGCATGGGCACCAACTGGCGCGGTAAGGCCTTCCACGACGTCTGCTACAAGAACCTCGGCGACGCCGGCTTGCCCGACCGCGTCGCCTGGATCGCGGCGGCCGCGGCCAAGTACCCGCACCTCGACATCGCCAAGGGGGTCGGCATCTACGGCGGCTCGGCGGGCGGGCAGAGTGCGTTGCGGGCGCTGCTGACGCACGGCGACTTCTACACGGTCGGCGTCGCCGACTGCGGCTGCCACGACAACCGCGTCGATAAGATTTGGTGGAACGAGATGTGGATGGGCTGGCCGGTCGGCCCGCACTACGCGGAGCAGTCGAACGTCACGCAGGCCAAGCGGTTGACGGGGAAACTGCTCTTGATCGTGGGCGAACTCGACCGCAACGTCGACCCGTCGAGCACGATGCAGGTCGCCAACGCGCTCATCAAGGCCGACAAAGACTTCGACCTGTTGGTGATCCCCGGCGCGGGCCACGGGTCGGCGGAGACGCCCTACGGCAGCCGGCGGCGGGCCGACTTTTTCGTGCGGCACCTCGCGGGGGTTGAGCCGCGTCGGTAACCTAAGCCGCATGGACGCGCAACTCTCGACCGTCGACCTCGCCATCGTCGCCGCCTACATCCTGGCGATGACGCTGTTCGGCCTGCGCTTCGCGCGCCAACAGAAGGACTTGAAGTCGTACTTCGTCGGCGACCGCAACGTCGGCTGGTTCCTCGTACTCATTTCGATTGTCGCCACCGAAACCAGCGCCGTGACATTTTTGAGTGTTCCAGGTACGGCGTACAACCCCGCCGGCGGCAACTTCACCTTCCTGCAACTCTCGTTCGGCTACATCCTCGGGCGTTGCCTGGTCGCCTGGCTGTTACTGCCGCTTTACATGCGGGGCGAACTCTTCAGCGCGTATCAGGTGCTCGAAGTGAAGTTCGGCCGCGGGGTGCAGCGGGTCGCCTCGGGGCTGTTCCTGCTCACGCGCACGGTCGCCGACGGCCTGCGGCTCTACCTGACCGCGCTAGTGATGCAGTACGTCGGCTTCAGTATCGAGTGGGCGATTGTCGCCGTGGGGTTGATTACGATTCTGTACACCTACATGGGCGGCATGAAGGCGGTGCTGTGGACCGACCTCATCCAGTTCGTCATCAAGATCGCTGGCGCGGCCCTCGCTTTTGTCTTCGTGATCCGCTTACTGCCCGGCGGTTGGGACACATACGTATCGATGGGGACGGAGGCCGACAAGTTTCGCTGGCTCGACGCCGACTTGAGGTTGGACGTGGCGTACAACCTGTGGGCCGGGGTGATCGGCGGGGCGGCGTTCAGCATGGCCTCGCACGGCGCGGACCAGCTCATGGTGCAGCGCTACCTGTGCGCGAAGTCGCTGACGCACGCGCGGGTGGCGGTGGTGCTGTCGGGAGTCGTCGTGTTCGCGCAGTTCGTGCTGTTCCTGGCCCTGGGCGTCGGCCTGTACGCTGCGGTGCAGGCCGGCGTCTTCGCGGTCCCCGCCGGCACGCGCAACGACGAGGTCTTCGGCCTGTTCATCGTCAAGAAGCTGCCGGTCGGCGTGGTCGGTATCTTGGTCGCGGCGATCCTCGCGGCGGCCATGTCCACGCTGTCGTCGTCGCTGAATTCGTCCGCCAACGCCCTGGTGACCGACTTCTACCGGCCGCTGCGCCCCAATCGGCCGGAGGGGCACTACGTGCTCGCGTCGCGGCTGATGACGGCCGGGTGGGGCCTCGCGCAGATCGGCGTGGCGCTGGCGGCGCACTGGTCGGGGAGTGGCCGCAGTGTCGTCGATCGGGTGCTCACCGTCGCCGGGTTCACGACGGGGCTGGTGCTGGGGCTGTTCCTGCTCGGCAAGTTGCGGCACACCGTGCAACCGCGCGCGGCCATCGCCGGGCTGGTGGCGGGGTTCACGGCGGTGTTGGCCGTCTGGGTGCCGTCGCTCGTGAGCGAGCCTATGGCGGCGGTCTTGGGCGTCTGGGTGCCGCCGTTCTTCGGCACGACTATAGTGGCTTGGCCGTGGTTCGCGCTACTGGGTTCGAGCACGACCGTCGGCGTCGCCCTCCTCACCGACCGCCTGAGCCGCCCCCATGCCAGAGTCTGACCCGCTCGCCGAACTGCAAACCGAGGCACGCAACCCGGCGTCGGCGCGGCTCGACGAGCTGACTTCGGTCGAACTCGTGGCCCTCATGAACGCCGAGGACGCGACTGTCGCCGCGGCCGTCGCCACGCAGTCGCGGGCGGTCGCGCAGGCGATCGACGTGATCGCGGCGCGGCTCGCCGACGGCGGCCGGCTGATCTACCTGGGCGCGGGCACGTCGGGCCGGCTCGGCGTGGTCGATGCCAGCGAGTGCCCGCCGACCTTCCAGTCGCCGCCGTTGCAGGTCGTCGGGCTGATTGCCGGCGGGCGGGACGCGATGTTCCAGGCCGTCGAGGGGGCCGAGGACTCGCCGACACTCGGGGCGGCCGACTTGCGCACGCTGAACGTCACGGCGAAGGATGTCGTCTGCGGCGTCGCGGCGAGCGGCCGGACGCCGTACGTGTTGGGGGCGGTGGCCTACGCCCGCAGTGTGGGGGCGTTCACGATCGCGGTGGTGTGCAACGCCGCCTCGGAACTGGAGCGCCTGGCCGAGTTGACGATTGCCCCGGTCGTCGGCCCCGAGATTCTGAGCGGCTCGACGCGGCTGAAGGCCGGCACGGCGACGAAGCTCGTGCTGAACATGCTCACGACCGG
>JANXTD010000430.1 GCA_025352585.1 Fimbriiglobus sp. | reverse complement strand
GCGAGCGCCACGGCCGGCGGGAACACGGCCAGTTCCCCGGCGGCGGCGGCGGGGCCGGCCAAGCCGAGGGCGACGAGGACGACGAAACGTCGGACGGTACCGGCGGCGTCATCCCGTACAAGAACGGCACGGCGCTCGCCGCGTACTACTGCGCGGTGTTCAGCTTTATCCCGTTCGCCGGCTGCGCCCTCGGACCCGTCGCGATCGTGTTGGGTGTCATGGGCATTCTCTACGCCAACAAGCACCCCAAGGCACGCGGCATGGGCCACGCCGTTTTCGGCATCGTCGGCGGCCTCGTCGGGCCGTTCTTCATCGCCGGGGTCGCCGCCGCCTTCGGCGTGCTCGGCAAGCACTAGCCTACGTCTGGAGTCTTCCGCATGGCCCGCTGGCTGATCCTTGCCGCCCTCGGCTTCGCCGGCCCCGTCGCCGCCGCGGAGCTTGCCGTCTTCCCGCCGGCGGTCACCCTCGCCGGGCCGCAGGCGACGCAGCAACTCATCGTCGCCACGACCGACGGCGGCTTCGCCACGGCCGACCACACCGCCGGCGCGAAGTTCGTCGTGGCGAACCCCGGCGTCGCGGCTGTGAGTTCGGAGGGCGTCGTCACCCCGGTCGGCGACGGCACGACCACTGTCAGCGCGTGGGTCGGCTGGCGTAAGGCGAGTGTCGCCGTGACGGTCACGAAGGTGAAGTCGCCGGGCGTGCCGAGTTTCCGCAACGAGGTGCAGACTTCGCTGACCCGCTCCGGGTGCAACTCCGGAGCGTGCCACGGGGCGCTCGCCGGCAAGGGCGGCTTCAAACTCTCGCTGCGGGCTTACGACCCCGCCGCCGACTACTTCGCCATCTCCCGCCAGGCCCTCGGCCGTCGGGTGGACACCGACGCCCCGGCGCAAAGCCTCCTGCTGCTCAAGGCGACGCGACAGTTGCCCCACGGCGGCGGCCGGCGCTTCGAGGTCGATTCGGCCTCCGCCAAGGCGGTCGAGCGCTGGGTCGCCGCCGGTGCCCCCGCCTCGACGGCCGCCGAGCCGACGCTCCTCTCGCTGAAGGTCTACCCGCCGGCCGCGCTGACGGCCCCGAAGGCGACGCTGCGTGTCATTGTGCAGGCGACTTACAGCGACGGCGCGATGAAGGACGTGACGGCGCTGACGAAGTTCGCGTCGAGCGAAGAGACGGCGGCGACCGTCGATGAGGACGGCAACGTCCGCGTCCAGGCGGCCGGCGAAACCAGCATTTCCGCGATCTTCGACGGCCGCGTCGCCAGCTTGCGCGTGACCGTGCCCTACGCTCAGAAGCTCCCGGCCGACACGTTTACTGCCGCGGCCAAGTCGGGTCGCATCGACGAGTTGGTCTTGAGCAAACTCGAACGCCTCAACATCCCGCCGTCGGGGATCGCGACCGACGGCGAGTTCATCCGCCGGCTCTTCCTCGACGCCGCCGGGGTGTTGCCGACGCCCGCCGAGGTCGAGGCGTTCACCCACGACGCCGACCCCGCCAAGCGGGCCAAGCTCATCGACGCGATTCTGGAGCGACCCGAGTTCGTCGATTACTGGGCGCACAAGTGGTCGGACCTGATGCTCGTGAGCAGCCGCAAGTTGCCGGCCCCGGCGATGTGGTCGTTCTACCGGAGCATCCGCCGGTCGGTCGCCGACAACCAGCCGTGGGACCGGTTCGCCCGCGACATCGTGACCGCCAACGGCTCGACCCTCGCGGCCGGCGGCGGCAACTACTACGTCCTGCACAAGGACGTGAGCGATCTCGTCGAATCGACCTCGGTGACGTTCCTCGGCATGTCGGTGAACTGCTGCCGCTGCCACAACCACCCGCTCGAGAAGTGGACGCAAGACCAGTATTGGGGCCAGGCGAACCTCTTCAGCCGCGTCGGCTTGAAGAACGGCGGCCGCCCCGGCGAGGTGACCGTGCATTCGCTGCCCGACGGCGACGCATTGCACCCGCGCACCGGCAAGCCGGTCCCGCCGACGCCGCTCGACGGCACGCCGCTCGCGCTCGACGCCGTGAAGGACCGGCGCGAGTACTACGCCGACTGGCTAACCGCCCCCGAGAACCCGTACTTCGCCAAGTCGCTCGTGAACCGCGTCTGGCGCAACTACCTGGGCCGCGGGCTGGTCGAGGCCGAGGACGACTTACGCGAGACCAACCCGCCGACCAACCCCGAACTGCTCGACCACCTGGCCCGCGAGTTCGTCGCCGGCAAGTACGACGTGAAGCGGCTGATGCGCTCGGTGCTGAACTCGGCGACCTACCAGCGGTCGTCGAAGCCGCTGCCGGGCAACGCTGGCGACGACCGCTTCTACTCGCGCTACCTGATCCGCCGGCTGCCGGCCGAAGTGATCCTCGACGCCTACGCCGACGTGACCGCCGTGCCGACGGCGTTCGGCACGCTGAGCCTGGGGCCGACCGGCGGTACGGCGAAGGCCGACTACCCGGCCGGCACCCGCGCGATGCAACTGCCCGACTCGCTGCTGGTGTCGAACTTCCTCGACAGCTTCGGCCGCGCCGAGCGTGCCCAAACGTGCGCCTGCGAAGCGACCGCCGACTCGACCGTCGGCCAGGCGCTGCACCTGAACAACGGCCAGACGCTCAACGACAAGCTGCGCGACCCCAAGTCGCGCGCGAACCGCTGGCTCGCCGACAAACTCCCCGACGCCGAGGTCGTGGCGAACGTCTTCCGCCTGGCGTTGTCGCGCGACCCGACGCCCGCCGAGTCGGCGAAGTTCGTCGCCGTGCTGGCGGAGTGCAAGGCCGACGCCGACCGACGCGAGGCGGTCGAGGACGTGTTCTGGGCGGTGATGACGGGCAAGGAGTTCCTGTTCAACCGCTGACCTCCAGAAACGGCACCCGAGTGTCGGCGCTCCCGCGGGGGGTCGCCGGGAATTCCGCCAGCCGACGATTTTACGCTGGGACATCGGCCCGACTTCCTGCACAATGTAGGCCCGCCCCAAGCCACTTCGAGGAGTCCGCGATGCACCCCACCCGCCGCGAAGCGATGCACGTCGGCGGGCTGGCGGCGCTGGGGCTGACGCTGCCGCAGTTGCTCGCCACGCAGGCGGCCGCCGCGGGGCCGGCGAAGGCCAAGCGCTGTATCGTGCTGTTCCTGCTGGGCGGCCCGCCGCAGCACTCGACCTGGGATCCCAAGCCCGACGCGCCGGCTGAGGTCCGCGGCGAGTTCGGCCCGACCGAGACGAACGTCCCCGGCCTGCGACTCGGCTCGCTCTTCCCGAAGCTCGCCCAGCAGGCCGACAAGCTGTGCGTGTTGCGGGCGGTCTCCACCGGCGACAACGCCCACTCGTCGAGCGGCTACGCCATGCTCACGGGGGTGCCGCACGCCCCGCTCAACGCCGAGGGCGTCAACCCCGGCCCGCCCCACGACTCGCCGACGCTCGGGGCCGTCGTCCGCCGCTTGCGGGGCGACCGGGGCGGGCTGCCGGGGGCGGTGCGGCTGCCGATGCACATTTACAACACCGACAACTCGGTCTGGCCGGGCCAGGACGCGGGGTTCCTGGGGCGGGCCGCCGCGCCGTGGCTGTTCCGCTGCGACCCGTCGTCGCCGGCGTTCGCCGTGCCCGAGTTCGCCCTGCCGGCCGATGTGCCGCCCGACCGCCTGGCCGCGCGCCGCGACCTCTTCCGCCGGCTCGATGTCAGCACGGCGGTGCCGCAAAGTCCGCACGCCGAGAAGGCGTTCGAGCTGCTCGGCTCGCCGGCCGCCCGCGCCGCCTTCGACCTGGCCAAGGAGACGCCCGCCAGTCGCGACCGCTACGGCCGCACGCCGTTCGGCCAGAGTTGCTTGCTGGCGCGGCGGCTCGCCGAGGCGGGCGTCGGGCTGGTGCAGGTCAACTGGTACCGCGCCGCCGACGAGCCGCCGGACGCCCCGTGCTGGGACACGCACTCGAAGGAAGCGGCCCGCCTCAAAACCGTCCTCGCCCCGACCGCCGACCAGGCCATCGCGGCCCTGCTCGACGACCTGGCGCAGCGCGGGATGCTGGCGGACACGCTAGTGATGTGCCTGTCGGAGTTCGGCCGCACGCCGAAGTTCAACGGCAACGGCGGCCGCGACCACTGGGGCCACGGCTTCAGCGTCGCCCTGGCCGGCGGCGGCGTGAAGGGGGGCCAAGTCTACGGGGCGTCCGACCGGCTGGGGGCCTACCCGCGCGACGGCCGGGTGACGCCGGCCGACCTGACGGCGACGGCCCTGCACTGCCTGGGCTTCGAGTCCGACGCCGAGGTCCGCGACGGCTTCAACCGCCCCTTCCCGGCGAGCCGCGGCGAGGTGATCCGCGGCATCCTGTGACCGTCCCGGCGAGCGGGGGCGAAAGTCCCCGCGCCCTCGCCCGCACGCCGCTGCCACTCAAGCCGACGACTGGGGCCGACTTTCCCGCTTCCCCAGTAGCTGATCGATCACCCAACAGCGGCGAATGTGCGGCCCCGGCCCGCGGCAATGGGCGAGTACTGACCGGTCGTGACACCCCGCCTCCGCCAGAAGTTCGCCGAGCCTGGGCATCGCCGCGAAGTCGTCGGCCTGGTACATCGACTCCGCCAAGGCGACCGCCTCGGGCGACTTGACCCCCACCTTGGGGTAGCTGCCGTCCACCGGCGGTTCATACACGTCGCGGACAAGGTCACACACTTGACCTTTGAGTTGGCGGACCTTACGTCGGACTCCTCGTGACATAATAATAATGACCAACTCGGCAACCTCGACATACCCACCGTCCGGGTTCACACTACGTATCGCAACGCGGTCACCAGACTTGCAGGAGACGGATTGTTGATGGCTGTAGACTTCACGACAATACGAAGACGCATTTCGCTGAGACTCCGAAGTGAGGTGGATCAGGCGACGGTCAAAATGTGCCCGAAGCATCGCTTTGGCGCGAACGGGTTCGCCGACGGTCAGTTCCGCGGCCCGCTCGGCCGCCGCGAGAGCGCTTCGGCACATCGGCAGCGTGATCAGATCCGAGACACGGCGAGTTAACGCCACTGCAATCAGCAAATTGCAGCGGTCGTTGTACCGATCCCGGCCGATGTGACGAACCAATTTGCGATAGTCACGAATGGCGTACCAGTTCAACTCAACGGAGGAGTGTTTCAATGGTGGGGGCATGATGTTTTGGTGCCCACGGACCTACGAAGTGTGCATGGGGAGTCGCGGCCGGGCACCGACGAGGGGTACGCCTAGCGTTCGCCTGTGGCGGAGCCGAAATCGTGTAGGGGCATCCCTCGTGGGTGCCCGGACGCCACTCCCCATGGTTCGTTGTTGATATCTCACACAGCCAGCGTCAAATCTTGTCCAGCGAGTCGAGCCAAGCCTTCAACTCTTCGAGGGTCGTGTCGAGGAGGTACTCCTTGCCGAACTCCTTCAACTGCCGGTAGACGACGGGGTACTTCTTCTCAGTCAGTCGCGGCTTGGCCTCGGCGATCTCCTTGACGAGCGGGTCTTGCTCGCCGCCGACGATGAAGAAGGTCAGCGGTTGGCCCGGCACCGGCTCCTTCGGCTGTGTGCCGAGCACCGACCCGGTTACGGCGACGCCGCGGATCAGGTCGCGGGCGTTGAAGCCGAGGTAGAAGGCCATCTGCCCGCCGACGCCCATGCCGTGGGCGACGACGCGACGCTTGTCAACGGTGTACTCGGCGATGACCGCCCGCAGGTCGCCGACGACTTCCTCGGTCTCGCTGGGCACCCAGCCCTCGGCGTTGCGCGACTTGGGGCCGACGAGGATGAAGTGGTGGTCGGCGCAGAAGCGGCCGAAGATGCGCGCCAGGTCGTCGCCCTCCTTCGCCACCGGGCGGGCGCGGTGCAGCCAGACGATCACGCCGTGGGCCACGTCTTTGGTGTAGTTATCCGGCACGTAGACCCAATACTCGCGGCCAAGCGTGGGGTTGCTACGCTGGAGCAAGCCGGTCTCCGGCTCGTCCTTCTTCTTGTCGTCCTTGGCCGCCGGCTTCTCGTCGTCCGCCGGCTTGGCCGCGACCGGAACCTTGCCCTTCGGCTTCTCAGCGCGCGGGGCCTCGAGCGCCCGGCCGGCCGACGACGGCAGCGGCAACGCGGTGGCGATGTCGTCGCTGGGGGTGCCGAGTTTCACGCTCAGCGTCTCGGTCTTGCCGCCCTCTTTTCGCTTGACCGTGAACTTCACCTCGGTGCCCGCGGCGAGCGAGTTGACCATCGCGGTGAGTGACTCGCGGCCGGCGATCGGTGCGGCCTGGGCGGCGGGGGTGCCCTCGGGGGCGAGCTTCATCAGCCGGTCGCCGGGCTTGATCCCGGCGGCGTCGGCGGGGCCTTTCGGGTAGACGTAACGGACCTCAACGCCGGGGTCCGGGTCGTCGCGCAGCGGCAAGATACCCAGGAACGGTGCAGCGAACGACGTGACCGCTTCGGTCAGCGTCACGCCCTTGAACTCGACTTCCTTGCCGTCGCGCAGCACCTTGACGGCCAGCACGTCGCCGCTGTACTTGGGGCCGAGGGCGTGCTGCACCTGCGAGAAGTTGGCGACCGGCTTGCCGTCGATCGCGACGACCGTGTCCCCCGCGAAGATGCCGGCCTTCTCCGCCGCCGAGGCCCGCGACACCGCCCCGATCAACGCCGGCGCGTTGTACGGGTCCTCCTGGACCTTGGCCGTGATTCCCATCAGCCCGCGCTTGAGGTTCTGCCCGGCCAGCAGCTTCGGCAGCACGGCGTACACGTCTTCGAGCGGGATGGCGAAGCCGATGCCCGAGTCGTACCACTCCACACCCGCCGTCTCGGTCTCGCCGCGCGGGCTGGCCGGGACGAGCACGCCGTAGACGCGGCCGTCGATCGCGGCGAGCGGCCCGCCGTAGTTCACCGGCGACACCTTGGCGTCCGACTGAATCGCCTTGCCGTAGATGCGACCGGTCGCGCTGACGATGCCGACGCTCACCGACAACGCCGGCACGTCCTTCAAGTCGGTGTCGAGCGCCCGGCCCAGCGCCAGCGACCACTGGCCGACGCGGATTTCGCTCTTGGGCACGGCGACGGGCACCGCCAGACCTTTGACATCGACCTTGAGCAGCGTGAGCATCCGCGTCTGGTCGGTGGCGACGACCTTGGCCACGAGCCGCGGCTTACCGGGGACGCTGACGAAGATGTCGGTCGGCTTATTGGCAAAGTTGAAGCTGCTCGAAATGACGTAACCGTCCGGCGCGACGACGAGGCCGGTCGTGGGGCCGACGCCCTTGCGGACGCCCGCCTGCGGCCCGCCGGCACCGGGAGCAGCGCCGACGACCTCCTGGCCGCCGGAGGTCTCGATCTTGGCGACGAACGGGGCGACGCGGGCCATCGCCGCCTTCATCGCCTTCTCGCTGGCGTCGTTCACGTCCTCCTGGGCACGCGACGGCGACACGAGGGCGACCGCGGCAACGAGCGCGAACAGGGTGCGGGCGATGTTCATGGGCTTACTTCTTGGGCGCGACGGCGGGCTTGGGGGCGTCTTCCAACTTGATCTCGACCGCTTGCAGCACGTCGCCGCGGCGCACTTCCAGGCGCACCGTCGCCCCCGGTCGGGCCTTGCGCAGCACGTCCGTGAACGCCTTGATGCTCACGACCGGCTCGCCATCGACGAAGCTGACCAGGTCGTTCGGCCGTAGCCCCGCCTTCGCCGCCGGCGAGTTCGGCTCGCACTCCTCGACGTAGGGCGGCGTGCGTTCGAGGACGTTCGGCACGAACACAATGCCGTGGTAGCCGCCCGGCCCGGCGGTGGCGACGGTGCGCGGGCGCGTCTTGTACTTGCCCGCCATCGCCGACGCGACGAACTCGGGGATGCTCACGGCCGTGACCTTGTCGCCGTCGCGGAACTCGACCGACGCGCCGATCGGCACGGCGTAGTTGATCCACGTTTCGGTCAGCGAGTTGCGCAGCTCACGCCCCACCAGGCCGAGGAGGCGGCCCTGGCGGTCGGTCAGCGCCCCCCCGCCGGCACCGGGGTTGTTCGTGATGGCGTCCACGACGTAGACGTTGCCGGTGAAGCCGAAGTCGAAAATCCCCTTGCGCCCCGACAGCTTCGAGTACGACGCGATCACGCCGCGCTGCACACTCACCGGCTCGTCGCGCATGGCGATCTCGAACTCGTTGGCGTGGGCCAGTACCCAGTCGCCGGGCGTCGAGAGCGGCCGCTTCGCCGCGGCGGGAACGTCGAAGAACGGCAAGTCAAGCCCGGTCGGCTCGTCGGGCTTCTTGCCCTCGATCTTGACCTTCAGCAGCGCCACGTCGAGTTCCGGTTCGGTGGCGACGACGGTCGCCTTCAGGCGTCGGCCGTCGTAGAGGTGGACGATCAACTCCGACGTGTCGAGCATCTGGCTCGCCAGGGTCAGGATGTGGCCGTCGGGCGAGACGATGACGCCGGTGCCGTAGTTCGCAACACCCCGGAAGCCGCCGGAGCCGAACAGCTTGACCGTGCGCGTGTTCACGTCGTCGGCCGTCTTCGAGAACGGGTCGGACGCCGCGAGCGACAACGCCCCGAGGGCCAGGGCGAACGCGGTGAGCAGGAGGCGGTTCATTAAGAGGCCTTCTTGCCGAGCGTGTAGGTCTTGACCGTCAGCACCGCGTAACGCTTGTCGCCGCTGCGGACTTCGATGCGGTGCGGCAGCGACCGGCCGTCCACCGGCTTGTAGTCGCCGAAGTACAGTTCGCACGGCTCCTCGTCCTTCGACACCGTCACCTCGCAGCCGAGCAAAGTTTGGTCACTCAGGGCGTAGTAGAACTTCGCCTCGAACGGGCCGTGCTTGCCGCGGATCACTTCGCAATCGACGCGCGAATCCTTGAGCCGCTCCGCCGGCTTGCCGTCGGGCTTTGCGGCGAGTTGGGGCGGGTAGAGCGGCTCGTGGCCGCCGTGGTCGAAGCCGATCTCGAAGCCGCCGTCCCACTGCGTCAAGAGCTTGCGGTACAGGTACAACGCCGACAGCAGCCCGCCGCTGCCCTGCGGCAGTTGCAACTCGCCCAAGGGCGCGTTCGACTTCAGCGGCTTGACGAGGTCTTCGATGCCGTTGCGGACGATCTTGGCCTCGGTGAGGCCGTCGGCCCCATCGACGAGGGTCAGCTTGAAGTCGCCGCGGCGGTCGGACAGTTCAATCGTGCCGTCGATCGCCCACGGCCCGGCCAGCGGCGTGAAGTCGCCTGTCTTGGCGACGGCCGTTTTGAGTTTGTCCTGGCGCAGCTTGTTGAAGTAGTAGTTGGCGAAGCCCTTCTTCTCGACGAAGAACTTCTTGGCCGGCGACTTGTCGAGGCCCGGCCGCTTGGGGCCGCCGTCGCCCTTGGGGGCCGGCCGGCCGGGGACCGGCTTGTCCGCCGTAGGCTTCTCGACCTGCGCGTCGATGTTTCCCATCAGCCGCACCAACACTTCCTTGGTGTCGTTGCCGCGCCGGTAGCTCAGCGGCAGCCGCCACTCCTTGGGGAACACGCCCAAAATATTCTTGTACTGGTTCGTGCTGGTCAACGCCCGCCCGGCGAAGTTGACGAGTTGGTCACCCGACTTGACCCCCCGCCGCGCGGCGTCCGACTCGTCGAGGATCTGCTTGACGACCATGACGCTGAGGTCGCCGTCCTCCGTCTCGGTCGCCACGCTGGCCCCGAGGGTAGCGTGGTCGGTGTCGAGGCCGGCGTACAGGTGGCCCAGGAAGTTCTTGATCTGGTTGATCGAGATGGCGTAGCCGACGCCGGAGTTCACCCGGCCGCGCTTCTCGAACGACCCGCGGCCGTTGATGCCGATCAGTTCGCCCTTCAGGTTGAACAGCGGCCCGCCGGAGTTGCCGGGGTTGATCGACGTATCGACCTGGATGCAGTCGGTGTACTCCAGCGTGCCCTTGCCCTCCGGCGGCTGGTAGCGGTTGACGCCGCTGACGAGGCCGAAGGTCACCGTCGGCGTGAAGTCGAGGCTCAGCCCGAACGGGTTGCCCATCGCCAGCGACCAGTCGCCGCTGCGCACCAGGTCACTGTCGGCCAGCGGCACGAACGCGAACGGCTTGCCCGGCACCCGCGGCAAAAGCTTCACGAGCGCCACGTCGCCGACCTTGTCGATGCCGACGACGACAGCATCGTAAAGTAGGCCGTCGGGCAGGCCGCACTGCAAGACACTGCCGGTCGGCTGGACGACGTGGAAGTTGGTCAGCGCGTAGCCCTCGGCGTCAATCAAGACACCCGAGCCGCACGCCTCGCCGCCGTAGAAGCAGACGGCGACGACGGCCGGGCGCACGCGGTCGATGACCGCGATGCGCTGGGCCTCGGCGACGGTCACCGACTTCTCGACCTCGGCACCTAGGCCGACGACCGCGAGGGCACCCAGGGCGAGCAGGCACGGCGTCAGGTAGCGGAGCGGCATTCTCGTCCCATTCGCAAGGCGGGGGGTTACTTCTGGAGGCGGGCGTCGCCGAGGTTGATCTGGTCGCCGGCGAAGAGGCCGACACGCTCGACGACCACGCGCAGTTCCTTCGCGTCCTTGACGTTCAGCACAATCTCGCGCGGCTTGGCGGCCTTCGGGATGACTTCATCAAACAGGGCACGCCCGCCGACTTCGACCCGCAGGCGTAGGCTCCAACTCTCGCGGTTGGCCCCATCGAGGATGCCGACGACCGCTTTGAACTCGCGGTAGTCGCCGCCGAGCTTGTAGGTCGCCACGCAGTCCGGAGGCAGCGACACGCCGCGGGCGAACTTCTTGCCGTCGAGGGTCACGTCGGAGCCGTCGAGCGAGCGGTCGCGGGTCAGTTTACGCTGGTAGCCGAACTGCTCGCCGAGAAGTCCGTCCTTCTCCGGCGGCGCGTACTCGGCCACGGCGTCGAGGTCGCTCAGGTACGTCAAGTTGCCCTGGCGGAAGTCGAGCTTTACTACGGCGTTCAACTCGGCGTAGGTGACCGTCGCCCCGGACACCGTCGTCACCTTGAGCGTGCCGCCGTCGGAGTCGAGCCGCGTGGCGACGAGGCTGTTGCCGAAGGCGTCGGTCACCTTGCAAAGCGTAGGCGGCACCTGGTCGCGGGTCGGCTGGTTGAAGGCGATGCCGCCCGAGGCGCGAGTCAGTTTCAGGTTGACCTTCATGCCGTCCTCGCGCTCGAAAGTCAGCGCGTCGCCGGCCTCCGTGCCCTCAATCACGGTACCGGCGAGCGGATTCAAGCCGTCGCCACCACGGACGACGAACAGGTCGCGCTTACCGCGGCCGGCGAGGAGTTTCTTCCAGTCGTCACGCACCTTGGCGTCGTCGGCGTTGCGCAAGTAACTGAACGCCGCGCCCAGCGGCAACTCGACTTTGGGGGCCGTCAGCGGCTCCGAGTGGGTCAGCAGCGTCGGCTCGACCTGCTTGCCGCGGACGAGCAATTTCGTGAGCCGCAAGACACTACCGTCGGTCAGTTCGAGTTCGTCGAACTTGACCTCCTTGGGCGGCACCGGCGGCTTGCGGGTCTCGACGACCGCGAGTTCCTTGATGAGCAACTTCGTCGGACCCGCCGCGTCGCATATGGTGACGGTCGTGGCGTCGATCGACACGAGTTCGCCCGTGACCGTGCGGCCGGCCAGCGTCGTGGCGTCCGCCGCCGACGCACCCGAGAGCGCGGCGACGGCGGCCAGTATCGACAGGGCGAATCGCATCGTGACGGAACCTGGAGGCGTGTTACTTGAAGCCGTTGATGCGGTTCAGCGAGCGGAAGTAGTCTTCGATCATCGGCTTAAACTTCGGCGGCATCTCGCGGATGAAGTCCTGCGTCACCTTCTTGCGCTCGGCCTCCGGCAGCTTGCCCCAGACCTGCTCGTAGTTCCGCAGCTTCTTCAAATCGACCTGGCCGGGGCCGGAGTCGGTGCCGCCGACGCTGTCTTGCATCGGGGTGTTAGGCGGGCCGCTGCCGGGGGGGCCGTTGCCGGGGGGGCCGCCGCCGGGGCACGGCTGGTCGCCCGCGCCGCCGCCCTGGCCCTTCGCCTTGGCCTCGAGCTCCTTGATCTTCTCGTCGAGCCGGAAGACGATCTTCTTCTGGATCTCCTGCGTCTGCGGCCCGCCCTTGGCGAGGTCGAGCCGGCGGCCGCTGTTGTCCATCAGCCGGCCGATGTTGGTCAGGTCTTTCTCGTCCTTCGACCACTGTTGCAGGTCGAAGAACATCATCGTGGCGACGACTTTGTAGCGGTCCGGGGCGTCGCCCACGTCGTCGAGCAGCCGCACGATGCTGGTGACGGCCGCCTCGCGCTGGATCAGCGCGTGCTCGGCGACGGCGCGGTAGAAGAAGAACGACGCGGGGTCGATCAGTTGCTCCGGGGCGGCGAGCTTGGCCGCGGCGACCGACTCCTCGTAGACGCGCCGGCCGGCCAGCACTTTCGCGTAGGCGGCGGCGAGGTTCGAGCGCACGAACGGGTCGAGCTTGGCGTCCTTGAGCAGCGCCGGCACGTCGGCCGAGACCCCCTGGGTGCGGGCGTCGGCCAGCAGTGTCTGCGCGTCGGGCAGGCCCAGCGCGATCGTGGCGAGCGCGGCGTCGGCGGTGCCGCGGCCGGGGGTCCAGATCGCCTCGACTTTCGCGGCGTCGAACTTGTTGACCGACTGCAACCACGCTATCAAACGCGGCTTGACCGCCTCGGCCGGCTGCGACTTGAGCAGACTGAAGCTGTAGACCGGCTTCGCGGCCGGTGCCGCGACGGGCGGCGGCGACTCGGCGCGGGCCGGGCCGACGAGGGTGATTGAGGCGATTGCCCCGAACAGTGTGCGGCGCAGAGACATGAATCGATCTCCCCTGGGCGGTGGCCGGCAATCAGTCACAGTTTAAGCGGGCGGGCGTCGCCGGCCCAACGGATTACTTGTTCTTCCCCGACGCGATCTTGGTCACCATGTCTTGCAACTTGGCCTGTCGCTCCGAGAGTTGCTGCAACTCCCCGCGCACGATGGGGTCGGACGCCTGCTCGCCCTTGTAGGTTTCGGCACTCCCCTTGGTGCGGCCGTTGACCTGCACTTGCAACGAGCGGATCAACTTCAACTCCGAGACGAGTTCGAGGAGGCTCTTGTCGCCCGGCTTCGGCGGGCCGCCGGGCGGCGGCGGCTGGCCCTGCTGCTGCTTGACTTCCTCTTGGGCCTTCTTCAACGCCTGCATCATTTCCTTCAACATGGCGATGACGTTTTCCTCGATGCCCTGCGTGTCGCGGCCGACGTAGGTGTCGTTGAGCCGGCGCTGCACGGACGCCATGTCCTGCCGGACTTCTTCGAGCACCCGCGCGAACGCCACGGCCGAGCCTTCGCTTTCGAGGAACTTCAGCGTCGTGTCGGCGACGGCGACGATGTCCGTCTCCTTGTCGGCCTGCTGCTGGGACTTCTGGATTTCCGAGTTCGACTTCACGCCCTTGTTCTTGATCAAGACGCCGTCGATCGCCTTGGTCGCCTCGTAGACTTCGATCTGCATCGACAACATCTTGCCGCAGCGGGCTTCGAGGTTGGCGAGCAGCCCGAGCATCTCCTGCTCGCGGAGTTGCTTGATGCGCTTCTCCAACTCCGCGGCCGCCTTGGCCAACTCCTCGATGGCCTTCTCTTGCTGCTTGCCGGCTGGCTCGCGCTTCTTGGCTTCGAGTTCCTTCTGGGCCGCCTGCTGGTTCGGGATGGCACTCTGGACCTCCTTACGGCCGGGCGTCTCCGGCGGCGGGGGCGGTGCCTGGGCCTGGCCGCCGGGGGGCGGCGGTCCGCCCGGCTCGCCTTCCTTGGGTGGGCCGCCGGGCTTGGGGGCGGACGGCGGGGCCTGCGCCGACTCCGCGCCGTCCTTCGGCTTCATCGGCTTGCCCTCGCCGCCCGGCTTGCCGTCGCTGGGCTTCGCCTCGGCCTTCGCCTGCGCGTCGGGCTTCGGCTCGCCCTTGGGCATCGGCTTCGGGTCACCGTCGGCCGGCGGCTTATCGCCGGGCGGCTTGGCCTCGCCGGGCTTGGGGTCGCCCGGCTTCGCGTCGCCGGCCGGCTTGGGGTCGCCGGGTTTCGGCGCACCCGGCTTGGCCTCGCCGGCGGGGTCCTTCGGGCCGGCCTTGGGGTCGCTCTTCGTGTCCGCCCCCTCGGGCTTGTCCGGCTTGTCGGCCCCGGCCGGCTCGCCCGGCTTGGCGTCCGACGCCGGCTTCGGCTCCGACCTCGGCGTCTCCGCCGGCGGGGCCTTGCCCGCGCCCGGCTTCGGCTCGCCGCCCATCTTCTTGGCGAGGTCCTTGGTCCGCTCCGTGACGCCGTTCTGGTCCTTGGCGATGCGATCGGCCTCGACCCGCTTCGACTCGGTCATGCCGCGCAACGTCTTCTGCTGCCGCAGCAGTTCGCGCGTCTCGAAGAGGATTTTTTCGAGCCGCTCCCGCTCCGTCTTGGCCTGCGTCGCGGCGTCGTCAGTCATCAGCACCATCATAATGTCTTGCAGCGCCTTTTGAAGCTGCTTGTCCTGGCCGGCGATGCCGTCGAGTTGCTGGAGGTTGGTGCCGCCCTTGGCGAGGCCGGCGATCATCTTCTGGAACTGCGTCTCGACGCCCTCTTGCTTCGCCAGCTCGAGCGCGGCCGTGATGACCTTGGCGCGCTCCTTGTCCTCGGGCCGGTCACTCTTCTCGAGCTTCTGCGCCAGGAACAAGAGTTCGCGGGTGAACTTGCGGAACAGGTCGGCGTTCTGCTCCTGCGGCGAGCGGAGGTCGCCCGGCGTCGCGGCCTCGGCCGGCTTCGGGGCCTGGGCCGGCGCGATTGCCGCGGCGACCATCAAGGCCGCGCCGACGAGGGCCGCACCGATTCGACGGGACCACCGGGCCATGACGCAACCCCCCGAGTAACTTCGCCTGACCAATAGTAACGACCCGCCGCCGCGAACGTAACAGCCCGCCGCGGTTATTTCACCGTCAGCGGGATTTCGAGCGCCGGCCCGACCGACGGCACGAGCCTCAACTTGTAGACGCCCGGCTTCTTGCCGGCGACCACCGTGTAGTCGAAGTCGTTGCGGTCGTCCTTGGCGATCACCTCCGCGGGGACGACGACCTCGCTGCCGGCGGTCACTTCGAGCCGCATCTTCAGTTCACCCTTGTCGAACAGCTTCCAATCGACCTCGTGGGTAACCTTGCGCGACTCGCCGACCGCCAGGACGATCGGCGGCACGGGCCGGACCTCCGGGGCGAACAGCTTCTCGCGGCCACGGCGGCTGATGCCCTCGATCGCCTTCGACACCAGCGTCTGGTTCTCGATGATTTTGC
>JANXTD010000417.1 GCA_025352585.1 Fimbriiglobus sp. | reverse complement strand
CGGTAATCGCGGGCGATAGCTGGGCAATCAGGGCGACGAGTAAAGTCGGGAAGGTCATGGGTTGGTCCCCGCAGGTGACTTCATCGGGGCCACACGAGTGAATCACGGACCCGCCGGGCGAAGCGGGTGCTTCGCCCAGCGGAGGATGTGTTTACTTGGGCAGGTCAGGCTCTTGAGCCTCGCCGGCCTTCTTCGCCCGCTCCCGTAGGATCTCGTCAGTACGCTGGCGAAGAGCCGCGGACCTCTCGCGACTCAGTCTCATCTCCTCCGCCAGCACTTGACGCTTCTTGGAAATCGCCTGCCTATTGACGGCGGCTTGCCAAGAGTGCTGGATTTCCACTCGGGACAATGCAAAGTTTTCGATCAAGACCTTCTCGATCGCAGGGCCAGTTTGCAATGCCAGCGTCAAAAGCAGACCAAACATTTCTGCAACTCCGACATGGAAACCGCCGGGCGAAGCGGCTGCTTCGCCCGGCGGGTTAAGGGTAATCAATCCTGTCCGATGTGCCTCTTCGCGTCTGGCGCTGGGCGAGGGGGCACCCTACCGAGGAGCACATCCGCGTCGTGAAGCATTTTTTGGGTCCGGTATTGCACCGTTGTCATCTCTTGGCGGAGACCGATGATGTGCCACTTGTCGGTTACTTCTCGTATTTGAGCCTCAGAGACTTGAAGATCGCGTATCATCCATGTCTCTATCCGGTTAAGAAACATGAGTGCGGCAACGGTCAGCATGCTTATCATGTGCATTGACTCCTACTTTATTAACCAGCCTCAAGTTACAGTAAAAATCGTCACAGATCGGCTTGTGCGATTTACCTGTTAGCAACCACGCCTCGGTAATACGCCAGTGCGTCATTGAAATTTACCTGTGCTTCAGCAAGCTTATCGCCGGCCTCTTTCTGAGCGTCCCTCGATTTGATCCGCGCGGCATCAGCAAGCGTTTGTGCGGCCAGATCGGCCTTATAACCTGCATCAGCAGCGATCTGGTTGGCGTCAAAGCCTTTGGCTACCAATGCCGCCTTCGTGGCATCCGTTTTGGCCTTTGCGACGGTGAGTGCGTCAGTGTCAGTCAGTAGCTGGTTAGTCTTAGCGATCGAGTCGTTTGCGGCAGCCTCCAACTTATTTGCGGCTTGCGTCAACGAGTCTGCGGCGAACTTAAGTCGCAGTTCCGCGTCAGACAGCCGCGGGATGAAATCACTGCCAGGCTCGTAGGCGTTGTTACTCGTGCCGCTGCCACTGCCGAAGTCGTAGGTGCTGACGCCGGAGCCGCTGCCGTGCGTGTACGAGTTGTTGCCGGTGCCGGGGTCGCTGAGGAAACCGCTGCCGCTGCCCGAGCTGCTGGACGTGTACGAGTTGTTACCGGTGCCCGACCCGCTGCCGAAGTCGAAACTGCTGACGCCGGACCCGGAGGTGTAGGCGTTGTTGCCCACACTGCTCGTGGCGGGGTCGTAAGCGTTGTTGCCGCTGCCAGTCCCGTTGCCGAAGTCGTAGGACGCGACGGGGGCCGTGCCGGTCACGTAGGCGTTGTTGCCGGTGCCGCTGAGGTCTGGGTCGGCAAGCGGCGTCGCGTCGGGGACGATGCGATCGTCGAGCGCGTCGAGGAAGAGTTTCGTTTTCCACGGGTCCATGAGGCTGCTCCTGAGTTACTCTGTCGCCCATGCCTCAGGAGCTGAGGCATGGGCGACAGAGTAACTCAACTTGCCGGGCGCACGCAATCGTAATCTTGGGATTTTTATCGGAATTCCGCCCCCGGTTGGCTTTTCCGCCGCCCGTGCGGTTGAACGCCCATTGACGCTCCGTAAAACGGCGTGGTATGCGTTACCCCCTGCCGAGGCCGACACTGCGTCGCCCGGCTGTCCGATCCGAGGATTCATCGATGGCGACGGCGACACTTCCCGCGTTGGTCAAGCACGACATTGCCGACATTGCGTTGGCCGAGAAGGGCAAGAAGCGCATCGACTGGGCCGACCAGGACATGCCGGTCCTGCAACAGATCCGCGCCCGCTTCGAGAAGGAAAAGCCGCTCAAGGGGCTGCGGATGTCCGCCTGCCTGCACGTCGCCGCCGAGACGGCCGGCCTGGCCCGCGCGCTCAAGGCCGGCGGCGCGGACCTGGTGCTGATCGCGTCGAACCCGCTCTCGACGCAGGACGACGTGGCCGCGAGCCTCGTGAAGGACTTCGGCATCAGCGTTTACGCCATCCACGGCGAGGACGGCGACA
>JANXTD010000358.1 GCA_025352585.1 Fimbriiglobus sp. | reverse complement strand
CAACAAGACCACGTCGTCCGGCTCGAAACCCGGCCGCCGAACATCGAGGGCAAGGGCAAGGTCGATACGCGCGACCTCGTCAAGAACGCCCTGCGGATGCGGCCCGACCGCATCATCGTCGGCGAGTGCCGCGGCGGCGAGGCGATGGACATGCTCCAGGCGATGAACACCGGGCACGCCGGGTCGATGACGACGATCCACAGCAACACCCCGCGGGACGCCCTGGCCCGCCTCGAAACCCTCATCATGATGGCCGGGGCCGAGCTGCCGATCAAGGCGATGCGGCAGCAGATCGCGTCGGCCGTGGACCTGGTGATTCAGGTCAACCGGTTGCAGGGCGGGCCGCGCAAGATGACGAGCATCACGGAGGTGATGAACATGGAGCAGGACATCATCATCATGCAGGAAGTGTTCCGCTTCAAGCAACTCGGCGTGGACCAGAACAGCCGGGCCTACGGCCAGTTCGAGGCGACCGGCGTGCGGCCGAGCTTCGTGTCGCGGCTGGAGCAGAAGGGCATCAAGTTGCCCTCGAACATGTTCAGCGAGCGCGTCCTGGCCCGCGACTAGCGTCGGGAACGCCGGCGCGACCCCAACACACGGATGGCCCGGCAGGACGCCGCGGCCGCGACCGCCCAGGGAGGGACGACTTCCGGACTCCGGCCCGACCCCCAGCAAGGTAGACCCGCTCATGGACCCCCTGTACCTTTCCCTGCTCGTCGGGCTCCTCGTCACCGGCATGGCGATGGCGGTCGCCCTCGCGCTGATCGGCCGGCAGGACGACCTGAAAGTCGGCGAGCGGCTCGACCTGCTCATCGGCCGCCGCGCCAGCAAGGACTCGTCGGCGGACATGCTCCTGAAGCAGGCGCTCTCGGAGGTGGACAAGAAGAACCTGCTCGACAAGCTGACCCCCGAGGCGTTCAACCTCACCAAGGTCATCGAGCAGGCCGACGCCAACGTCAAGCCGAGCGCGCTCTTCGGGGCGGCCCTGGTGATGATGGCCGTCGGCCTGGTGGTCGGCTACGTGACGGTGAACGCCTACGTCGCCCCGGTGATGGGGGCGGTCTTCTTCACGGTGCCGTTCGCCTGGCTGTTCTGGAAGCGGTCGAGCCGGCTGAAGAAGTTCGCCGGGCAGTTGCCCGAGGGGATGGAGCTGATCGCGCGGGCCTTGCGCGCCGGGCACTCGCTGGCCGCCGGCCTGCACGTCGTCGCCGAGGAGATGCCGCAGCCGATCGCCAAGGAGTTCGGCCGCGTCTACGAGGAGCAGAACCTGGGCATCACGCTCGACGACGCGCTGAAGAACCTGACCGAGCGCGTGCCCAACCTCGACCTGCGCTTCTTCGTCACGAGTGTGGCCATCCAGCGGCAGACCGGCGGCGACCTGGCCGAGATCCTCGACCGCATCGGCTACGTCATCCGCGAGCGCTACAAGATCCTCGGGCAGGTCAAGGCGCTCACCGCCGAGGGCCGGCTGTCGGGCATCGTGCTGATCGGCCTGCCGATCTTCCTGTTCCTGCTGATGCTCTGGATGCGCCCCGACTACATCCGGATGCTGTGGACCGAGGACATGGGGATCAAGATGTCGATCAGCGCCGTGGTGCTGATGGTCATCGGGGCCTACTCGATCCAGAAGATCATCGACATCAAGGTCTAAAAACCGGGCGTCGAGCTCGGGTGTCGGGTAGTCGGGTGTCGCAACCCGGATGCGCGCCTCGAAGCCCGCGACGCCTGAAACTACGCCCCGCGGTTCTGCGACACCCGACACCCGACTTCGACTCCCGCACCGAGGAACCTCCCGTGAACCTGTTGGCCTTCATCTCCGCGGACGACCTGCTGCCCGTCGTCGTCGGGGTCGGGTGCGTGGCGGCCGCGCTGTGGCTGCTCACGCTGATCTCGAAGCGGAACAGCCTGGCCGAGGACCGCCTCGACCGCATCGGGCGGCCGAAGTCGCTGCTCGACCTCGAGATGTCGTCGCACAACTCGCGAGACCGCTTCAACGGCATCAAGGACATCTTCAGCAAGCTCGGCGCGAACATGGAGCCGAAGTCGGACCTCGAGCGCGACGGCATCCGCGTCAAGCTGGCCAACGCCGGCTTCCGCAGCGAGAGCGCCACGGCGGTGTTCCAGGGGATGCGCCTGGCGAGCCTGGTCGCCTGCTTCCCCGCGATGTTCCTCGCCTACCTGTACTTCGGCACCAGCAGCGTCGGCCTGCTGGCGATCGGCTTCTGCGGCGCGGTCGGGCTGTTCTTCCCCGGCCTGGCCCTGGGCCACCTGCGAGGCCAGCGCCAAAAGGAGATCTTCCTGACGCTGCCCGACGCCCTCGACCTCTTGGTGGTCTGCGTCGAGTCGGGGCTGGGCCTCGACGCGGGGTTGCGCAAGGTCACCGACGAGATGAAGGGCCACGCCAAGGTCATCACCGAGGAGCTGGCGCTGGCGAACTTGCAGTTGCAGATGGGCCGGCCGCGGCGCGAGGTGCTGCACGACCTGGGGGTGCGGACCGGCGTCGACGACGTGAAGAGTTTGGCGGCGATCCTCATTCAGGCCGACCGCTTCGGGTCGAGTATCGCGCACGCTTTACGGGTTCAATCCGATTCGATGCGAACTCGGCGGCGTCAGATTGCCGAAGAGAAAGCTGCGGCGACTGCGGTGAAGCTGATTTTCCCGCTCGTGCTGTTCATCTTCCCGGCGATCTTCGTGGTGCTGGTCGGCCCGGCGGCGATCCTCATCTCGAAGAACCTGCTGTCGAAGGGTTGACCGGCCCGGCCCAACTCGACCCCAACGAACGCTCGCGGGCAGGACGCCCCGAGCCGGCTGTTTCCTTCACGGAGGAGTGACGCGATGACCCGGTTCCTTTCCACGGCGGCGGCCCTCGCCGCGATCGGCGGGGCCTTCGGCTCCGCCGGCTGCATGAATTCCGACAAGACCAGCTTGCAGTCGAGGTACTCCGAGAAGGTGGACCCCTGCACGCCGGAGCGCTACAACTTCGCGGCCCGCGAGGCGGCGCTCGCGCCCTTCGAGGCCCACGTCAACAACGGCCACATCCTCGACCAGTTCCTCCAGAACGGCGACTTCGACACCGCCGGCGAGGCCCTCACGCCCGGCGGCCGCGTCAAGCTCGACCAGTTGGCCCGCAAGCGCCCGGTCGACGGCCACCTGTACTTGCAGACGGCCCGCGACCTGGCCTACGACGCCGCCAAGCCGGCCGAGTACGCGCGGGTCGCCTCGGACTTGAACGTCAAGCGCGCCAACGCGATGGTCGCCTACCTCAACGCCACGACGGCCGGCCGCGGCCTGTCGTTCGACGTGACGGTGATCGACCCCGCCGAGCAGTTGATGCCGGCCGCCGGCCCCGCCAACTCGGTGCGCGGCCTGCCGCTGCGCTACGCCAGCGGCATCGGCGGCATCGTCAGCAACAACAACACCGGCGTCGGCGGGGCGGCCGCGGTGTCGGGCCTCACGCCGAACCTCGGCGGCGCGGCGGGAACCCCCGGCGCGCCGGCCGCCGGCGGTCAGCCCGCCGCCGGCTCGGGCGTCCCCCGGTAGGGCGACCCGGCGACTCCGACTCCCCCGCGGGCGGGGCGATCCTTCACCGGATTGCCCCGCCCGCGGGCGTTTCGTGTCCCACACTGTCGTGAGCGGCTCCGCCGCAGGCGACTCTTGTTAGCCCGACGCGCGAGCGAGGGTCGAAGCGGGCGGGTACAACGTTGACCTGCGGAGGCCGAATAGTCAACGCCCCCAAACTTTGCCCCCGCCCGCTTC
>JANXTD010000324.1 GCA_025352585.1 Fimbriiglobus sp. | reverse complement strand
GTTTGGGGCGGAAATGTTCAGCTCCCCGGGTTGGATTCGAACCAACGACCAGCCGATTAACAGTCCGAAACTCACACCACCGAAACCCTTGAAGGCGCAGGGTTTGCGTGCAGGCGATGCCGCCGGGCGTAGTGCCGGGCGTAGTCCCGACGACACGCGACAAGCCGAAGGGGGGCATCCCTCTGACCTAGCGGCCGTCGTCGCGGCGTGGCCGACGCTGCCCGAACCGCTCCGCCGTGCCGTGCTGGCGATGATCGACGCGACCGGGTGACCCGCGGCGGGGTATGTTGCAATTGCTGACATCGACGCACCGGCACGACGGGGGCACACCGTGGCACGCAAAGCGAAGGGGACTATCACCGAGGCCCACCGGCGCTTCGTCGATGAGTACCTCACCGACTTGAACGGCACCCGTGCGTATCGCGTCGCCTACCCCGGCGCGAGTTACGCCGCGGCGCGGACGAACGCCGGGCGCTTGCTCGCACTGCCGGCCGTGGCGCGGGAAGTCCGGGCGGGCCGCGCCGCTCAGCGCAAGCGCACCCGCGTCACGGCCGATCGCGTGGTGCGCGAACTCGCCGCCATCGCGTTCAGCGACATTGGCGACCTCTTCGACTCCAATGGCCGACCGATTCCAGTCCACCGGTTAGACCCGGTGACGCGGCGTGCTATCGCGGCCGTCAGCATCGGCCGCGTGGACGGCCCGGCCGGCGTCGTCCGCGAGAAGTTCAGCGTCCGGTTCTGGGACAAGCTGCGGGCGCTCGAGTTGCTTGCCCGGTATCTGGGGCTTGACCGGCCGCCGCCGCCGCTGACGGCCGTACTTGACGCGCTCCCCGAACACGTCCGCCTCAAAGTCGTGACCGCACTGTCCGCCCCGCCCGGCTGACCGCGCGCCGTCGGCCCTTCGGCCCGGCCGTTCGGGAATTGGGGCGCGACGGGGGGCCGCGCTTCGGGTAGACTGCCGCCGGTTCGCCCTATCCCCGAGTGACGCCCATGCCCATCTCCTGGAACGAAATCCGCCAGAACGCGATTGCTTTCTCGAAGGCGTGGGCCACCGAGTCGCGGGAGTCGGCGGAGCGGCAGACCTTCTGGAACGAACTGTTCGTGGTCTTCGGCCAGAAGCGCCGGCTCGTGGCGTCCTTCGAGGAACCGGTCAAGAAGTTGTCCGGTAGCTGGGGCGCGATCGACCTGTTCTGGAAGGGCACGATGCTCGCCGAGCACAAGACCCGCGGGCAAGACTTGGGCAAGGCCCACGCGCAGGCCGTCGGCTACATCCAGGGACTCAAGAACACCGGCCGCGAGGACGAAATCCCCCGCTACGTCGTCGTCTCGGACTTCGCGCTGATTGCCATCCACGACCTCGAAGACGACACGTCGAAGCAGTTCCCGCTCGCCGACTTCTACAAGCACATCCACGACTTCGCGTTCATCCCCGGCTACAAGCTGCACAAGCTGGCCGAAGAAAACCCCATCGACATCAAGGCCGTGCGCCGACTCGGCGCGCTGCACGACGCCCTCGAAGCCGGCGGCTACACGGGGCACCACCTGGAGCGCTTCCTGGTCCGCATCCTGTTCTGCCTGTTCGCCGAGGACACCGGCCTCTTCGACCGCAACGCCCTCACCGACTTCGTGGAGAACCACAGCCGCGAGGACGGGTCCGACCTGGGCGGCCAGCTCGCCCGCTTCTTCCAAGTCCTCAACACCCCGGCCGACCGCCGGCAAGCCAACCTGCTCGAAGAACTCGCGGCGCTGCCTTACGTCAACGGCGACCTGTTCGCCGAGGCGCTCGACTTCGCCGACTTCAACCGGGCGATGCGTGACCGCCTGTTGAATTGCTGCCGCTTCGACTGGTCACGCATCTCGCCGGCCGTGTTCGGCTCGCTGTTCCAGTCGGTGATGAACTCCGCGGAGCGCCGGCAGGACGGGGCGCACTACACCACCGAGCGCGACATCCTCAAGCTGGTGCGCTCCCTGTTCCTGGACGACTTGCGGGCCGAGTTCGACCGGCTCGCCGCGTCGAAGGGCACCCAGCGGGACGCGCGGCTGAAGGAGTTCCACGCCAGGCTGGGCCGGCTCAAGTTCCTCGACCCGGCGTGCGGCTGCGGCAACTTCCTCGTGGTGACCTACCGCGAACTCCGCCTGCTCGAAATCGACGTGCTGTTGGCGCTGCACGGCACCGCCGCGCAAATGGTCCTCGACGTGTCGGCGCTGTC
>JANXTD010000312.1 GCA_025352585.1 Fimbriiglobus sp. | reverse complement strand
CTCGGCGCTTGCGCCGTGCGGCAGGCAGCCGAAGGCGACTTCGACGCCCTTCGCCCGCAACTTGTCCGCGTCGAATGGCTCCGTGCGCAGGTCGAGCCGGCGGTACAGCGACGGGTGGGCGTCGCTGATCGGCTGGGAATCGCGCGACGTAATCGCCACGATTTCGGCGTGGGGGTGGCGCAGCAGAATCTTCAGCAGTTCGACGGCGGTGTACCCGGAACCTCCGAGGACGGCGACCTTCGTGGCGGTCTTCATAAATCCCCCTGAGCGCGTCCGGCGGCACCGGATACTATAGCGTTCGGAGGGCTTGCCGTGCTGTTCGCCGACGTTCTGGACGTGCTGTTCGAGGACAACCACCTGCTCGGCCTGAACAAGCCGAGCGGCTGGCCGAGCGCGCACTTCGACGGCGGCGACCAGACGATGGACCTCGTGGCGAAGGCGTACCTCAAGGAGAAGTACGACAAGCCCGGCAACGTGTTCCTCGGCGTCGTTCACCGGCTCGACAAGTCAACCAGCGGCTGCCTGCTCTTCGCCCGCACCAGCAAGGCGGCCGCGCGGCTCAGCGAGCAGTTCCGCGAGGGGGCCGTCGAGAAAACTTACTACGCCGTGATCGAAGTCGCCGGCAACGGCATCGCCGACGCGGGCACGCTCGAAGACTGGCTGTGGCACGACGACGACGCCCACCTCGTCCGCGTCGTCGAGGAGGACGCCCCCGACGCCAAGCACGCCCGCCTGCACTACACCGTCAAGGCGAGTCACGGCAAGCGCCGCCTGCTGGAACTCCGCCCGCTGACCGGCCGCAAGCACCAACTCCGCGTGCAACTCGCCTCGCGCGGCTACCCGATCGTCGGCGACATCAAGTACGGCAGCCCCCACCGCCTCGGCAATGCGATTGCCCTGCACGCCCGCTCGCTGAGCTTCCTGCACCCCACCACCACCGAGCCGATCACGCTGACCGCAGACATCCCCCGCCACTGGCGTGGCCCGTTCGCTCATCTGCTCACGGGGGTCAAGTCGTGACGACCGACGAAAAGCTCGCCGCGATCCTGGCCGCCGTGCAGACCGACCCCGGCAACCGCGGCTTGGCCCGCGACCCGCACGACAACCTATTCACCGCGACGGCGGGTCAGTTCCAGGCGGCGTGCCGCAGCATTGCGGAGCACCCGAACCCGGTGGTGGCGATCTTCACCGGCTTCTGGATTCCGACCGCGACGCCGCCGGCGTTCGAGACAGACGGGCCACTGGGGGTCTTCCTACTCCAAGAGGTATTGGCAGTTCTAGCCGAAGTAGGCGTCTACTGCGAAGTGAACCTCAACGTCGCCTTTGGGAATGTTTGGGCGCACGAATCCGTACGCCCCGTAACTCACTTAGTCACATGCGAACGCCCCGGCCCCACCGCCGACGGCACGTTTCGCACAATGCGATGCTTGGATATTACGTCGCAACACGAACGACTTCACTGCACCTACGAAATGCTGAAGGCTAGAGACCGGCCGGTTACCATTAGTATTGGTGACGGCGGCAACGAGATCGGCATGGGTTCGATCGCGCCGATCACGATGGCTAAGAATATCCCTGACTCACAGCAGGTGCGGTGCGTTGCCACCTGCGACTATTTGATCGTGGCGGGGGTAAGCAACTGGGGCGCGTATGCGTTGGCAGCGGGGTTTTCGCTAATTCGCGGAACCGAGCATCCCGTCGAACTCTTCGACTCTGACCGAGAGCTTCGCACCCTCGAATTGATGGTCGAATCCGGCCCCCTCGTCGATGGCGTCACTGGCCGGCAGGAAGCCACCGTCGACGGCTTGCCGTGGGACGTGTACGCCGCGCCGCTGCTGCGCATCCGCGAGATTCTGGAGCTGCCATGACGGGTGCCGACGTTCGCCAGGCGTGCCGTGAGGGGTCGCTGACGGGGCCGACGCCGGGGCTGGCGCTAGGGTTCGTGCAGGCCAACCTCGTCATGTTGCCGCGCGACTGGGCGTTCGACTTCCTGCTGTTTTGCCGGCGAAACGCGAAGCCGTGCCCGCTGCTCGACGTGACCGACCCCGGCGACCCGGAGGCGAAGGCGGTCGCGCCGGG
>JANXTD010000291.1 GCA_025352585.1 Fimbriiglobus sp. | reverse complement strand
GCCAGCCGCGCGCCGGGCTATTGGCGCGACCGGGCGTAAGATGTCCGTGAGCCGCCCCAACTGAGGAGTGACCATGACGCAATCCGCGACCGAACTGCTGAACGCCATCCTAGCCCTGCCCGAACCCGACCGCTCGGAGGTGATCGAGTCGATCGCCATCGCCGTCGAGCCGCCCGAGGGGCTGCACCCGGCGTGGGGGCCGGAGCTGCGTCGGCGCGCGGCCCAACTCGACTCGGGCGAGGTCGTGGGCATCCCTTACGAGGAGGTTCGCCGGGGGATGTTGGAGATCCTGAACAGAGCCGGGTTGAGCCGTGAGTAAGCTCCTTTACCACTACGCCGCGAACGACGATGTCAGGGCGGCGTTAACGTGGTACGTCGCCCGAAGTCCTCGCAAGGCCCGCCGACTCGACTCCATTCTGGGGCGTATTCTCGAGGAGGTCGTTGCGCAGCCCGACCGCTACCCCCTTTTCGATCACGAGTTCCGCGAAGCCGCCGTCCCGAAAGTCCCCTACAGCGTCATTTACCGCGCCCTGCCGTCCGGCGACGTGCAGGTGATCACTGTCGCCTACGCCAGCCGCGCGCCGGGCTATTGGCGCGACCGGGCGTAACTGGCCACTTCCGGAGGGGTTCCGTGCAAAACGTCTACGCCTTCCAGGCGACTTTCGCCCCCCACGGCGGCCACTCGCGGGCCGACCGCGCGGCGTGCTTCGACGCGCTGACGTTCGCCACGCGGGCCTGGGCCACCCAGATGAAACTGGAGTCGCCCGACGGGGGCGGCCGGCCCACGGTTTCGGACGGGGTGCTCGACGCCGAGCGCCGGGTCTTGACGCTGCGGGCCGCCTACCCGCTCGACCCCAATGAGCCGTGGCGCTACGTGTGCGAGGTCGGCCTCGCCGTCACGCCGGTCGGCCTCCAGGGGCACGTCATCTTGCGCGTCGTCCGCGCCCGCGACGACGGCTCGACGGTGCGCTACGAGCCGTTCCGGCCCGGCGTCGTCGATCGGCTCCTCGGCCTCGCCCACGCCTCCGCCCTCGGCGGCGAGCCGATCCCGCCCGCCGCCGTGCGGTACGACGTGACCGCCGTGCCGCGCCTCGTCGACGAGTTGCTGCTGAACCCGACCCGGCAACTGCCGCTGGTGGTCCTCGCCCCCGCCGAGTCGGGCCGGCCGCTGGTGGACGCGGGCGTCGTGATGGAGGAACTGCTGGGCCTCGCGCACGTCGCCGAACTCGCGAGCCGCGACGCGACGTTCGCCCTCACCAAGCGCGTCGGCAAGTTCTGGTCGTGCTTCAACGGGGCCGCGCGCATCTACTGGCCCAAACTGACGCTCGACGACTCGTACCGCCAGCACCCGATCTTCTTCCCCGGCGACTACCCGCCGGGGGACGACACCGACGACCGCCTGCCGCTGGACATCCACCGCAAGCTGATCGCGGCGGCCCTGCGGCGCACCGTCGAGGCCCCGCTGGTGACGCAACTCCGCGCCCTCGCCGACCGGCAGGCGCAGGGCCAGACCGAGGCGCGGCTGGCCGAACTCGCCCGCGGCGTGGCCGAGGGCCGCGAGTTCATGGCGGCGCTCGAGCAGGCCTGGTCCGAGAACCGCGCCCTCGCCGACGAGGCGCAACTGCTGCGGGCCGAACTCGCCGAGTTGCAGGACAGTCACGCCGCGATGGAGGAGCAGTGGGCGACCGTCAGCGCCGACATCGCCCAGGCCCAGGCCGCCGCGCAGGCCGAGCGTCGCGCGGCCGAGCGCTACCGGCTCAAGTACCTGGCCGGCATGAAGCGGGTCCGCGAGGCGGTGTCGTTGGCGCAAGAGGAGTTCGCCGAGACGCTCGTGTTCCTGCCGAGCGCGGTGAAGTCGGCCGACGACAGCCCGTACCTCGACCCGGCCCGCGTTTTCGCCCTGTTCGCGGCGCTCGACGGCGTGGCCCGCGCCGTCAAGGCCCGCGGCGGCCTCGGCGAGGACTTGCACGCGGTGCTGTTGCGGGCCGGCTTCGAGTACAAGCCGCACATCTCGATGACGAGCGAAGGCAAGCACGGCGACGAGTACCACTTCGGGTACCAGGGCGAGCGCAAGCTGTTCGAGAGCCACGTCACGCTGGGCGGCTCGCACAACCCCCAGGAGTGCCTGTCGGTCCATTGGCGGCGCGAAGGCCCCGAGCGCTTCGTGATCGCGTGGTGCGGCAAGCACCGCACCAACACGCGGTCGTAAGGGCGGCGTCGGCACGGCGAGCGGGGGACTGTCGTCCCCCGAGTCCCCCCACGACGTGGCGGCATCCCGCGTTGGAAGGTTACTCGGAGGACTGTCTTCCCCCGCTCGCCAAACCCGTCCCCTCGGCCAACCACCTTGAGCCGCAGTCAAGTTCCCGCCTCAACTCGCCGATAACTTGGAGGGGTTACAACGCCGCGAGGGGCCGACCATGAGCTGGCGCACGGACGCACATTCACCGACGACACCGCACCTTTCCGACGAGCAGGTCGCCGAACACCTCCGCGACGAGGTCGAGCGGCTGCGCGACGAGTGCGCCCGGCTCGACGCCCGCGCCACCAACGCCCGCGCGGCCCTCCGCCGACTCGAACTCGACGTGCCGGTCACGACGCTGATTCCGGCGGAAGCCGTGAGTCTCACGACGCCGGCCGACGTGGGGCAGTTCCTCGCCGAGGTCGCCGAGCGCGACATCGAAGTCCGCCGCGAGCAGTCGGGGCTGGCGCACGCCCGCGGCGAACTCGAACGCTACGCCGCGACCGTCTTCGACGACCGGCTCGTCGTCGCCGAGCAGATCACGACGATGGCCGTCGCCCAACAGCGCTGGCAACGCACCGAGTGGGAGACCGTCGGCGAACTCGAGCAGATCGCCCACGCGCTGGCCCGACGCGAGGCGGCCGTCAACGCCATCGAAGCAGGCCGCGCCGACGAGGACGCCGCGCGGCTACTGCGCGCCCAGGATCTGTGGCGCATGCACCTGCGGCTCGAAGCGTGGCAGTCGTCGCTGACCGTGCGCGAGGCGACGTTGGCCGCGGCGCAGGACGCGATTCAGGGCGAAGTCCTCACCAAGCGCGGGCACCTCGAGCGCTGGGAGGCGTCGCTGGCCGACGTGGGCCGCAAGTGGTCGGCGGCGCGCAAGCTCGAACTTTGGCAACTCCGCGCGGAACTCGACCACTGGGCCGACGCCCGCGCCCGCCACCGGCTCGCCCACGCCGACGCCGAAGACCTGGCGAAGCGGCTCCGCACCGAAGTCGCCGGAGTCGCCGCGAAGACGCTTGCGATCGAGGGTGCCCCCGGTGCCCCGGACCGGCGGACGCGGGTGTTGCAGAAGAAGTGGGAGCGGCACTTCCGCCACTTCGCGAAAGACCTCGACGCCCGCCGCGCCGATCTCGACGCCGCCACGGCGCACGCCGACGACCGGCTCAAGCAACTCACGCAAGCCGTGGTGCAAAGCGCTGAGCAGCACGACCGCTTCGTCCGCGAGCGCGACGCCGACGCCGTGGAGCGGCTGCAACGCGGCCACGAACTCGACGCCCGCGCCACGG
>JANXTD010000263.1 GCA_025352585.1 Fimbriiglobus sp. | reverse complement strand
CCGCGGCGGCGGCCTCCGGCTTGAGCACCTCGTACTCAACCTTCTGGCCCTCGTGGATCTGCCGGACGCCGTCGAGGACGATCCGGTCGGCCGCGCCGAGGCCGCTCTTGATGACGAAGATGTCGTCCATCTCGTGGCGGACGACGACCTCACGCTGGTGCACCACGTCGTCCGCGTCGACGACGTAGACGTAGCGCTTGTCGAGGGTCTCGAACGTCGCCCGCTGGGGGATGACGACCGCGTCCTTGAGGGTGCGGTGCAGCAGCACGTTGCCGGTCTGGCCGTGGCGCAGCAGGCGGTCCGGGTTCGCGAAGTCCGCCCGGAAGGGGATGTTCCCGGTCTCGTTGTTAAACTTGGCCTCGATCGCGCCGATCTTGCCCACCTGTGGAAACTTGGTGCCGTTGGCCAGCACGAGTTCGATCACCGGGCTGTCCCGGTGCTCGCTCAGGCCGGACACGTACTCGAGGTAGCGGCTCTCGGGCACGTTGAAGTAGACCCACATGACGCTGTTGTCGGACAGGGTCGTGAGGGCGTCTTCCTCCTTGATCTTGCTGCCCTGCTGCTTGAGCAGGCGATCGACGATGCCGTCGAAGGGGGCGCGGACCGTGGCGAAGTTCAACTCCGCCTCGGCCTTGTTGGCGTTGGCCTGGGCCTTGGCCAGTTTGGCCTGGTAGAGCGCCACCTCGCTCTGGGAGACCACGGGCGTGGCCCCGCTGAACAGCCGGTTGGTGTTGTCGAACTCGATCTGCGCGAGCCGGACCTCGGCCACCTCGGCGTCCAGCTTCGACTTGTAGAGGGTCGGCAGGATCTGGAACAGCACGTCGCCCTTCTTGACCGCCTGGCCCTCCTTGATGGGGATGTCCATCAGGAACCCGTTGGCCAAGGCGCAAACGTCGATGTGGCGCTGCGAGCGGATCTGGCAGACGTACTGCTGGGTCGTGACGACGTCCTTGGCCTGGGGGGAGGTGACCACGATCTTGTGGTGCTCGTGGTGGGCAGGCTCCTCGGCGTGCGTCTGGCAAGCCGGTAACGAGAGGGTCATCAGCCCCACGGCGACGGCGAGGATCGGTGTAGCTTTCATGGCGTTGGCTCGCGGGTCGGCTCGGGCGTGTTGGTCGCGCTCGAGCCAGGCTGGGTCTACGAGCGACCGGACGTTTGCGATTCGCAACGTGGCGTGGAGTCCGCAAACTTCGCTGGCGGGCCAGGCAACGCAACCCCGATGCCGGGACGGCGCGATTTCGGGAAACGAACGAAAGTCGCCCGCCGCTTGCCGTCGGGGGCGGAGGCTCCGCACCCTGTTCCACTGCAGTTTCGACCGCTTTCGCGACGCCGCAACGCGTCCCGCGACGTGAACCGCCGCGCCGTCGCCTGGCGACTCGGCCGCGACCTGGGGGTGATCCGGTTGCACGATTATCGAGCATTTAGCCCGAGATACGGCCAACCGTTAGGCAGGTCAGTTTGGTGACGGGTTTCCGACACCTGGCCGGCCGGCGACCAGACTGGTGAGTCCGCGACCTCTCGGGCGGTTCTCGCCACCGAAACTCGCGAGTAACTACAATAAGACGAGGCAACCCCTGAAGTGTTGCCGGGGCGGAAGACTAACGGAAGAGCTAGCGAGGTTTCATGTTCAAGCTGTGGATGGCTATTGGGATCACTGCGCTCGCCTCCGCCAGTTCGGCGACGGCGCAGCCGGTGCGTCAGCCCGACGACAAGGGGGCACCGCCCTTCAAAGCGCTCAAGGAGGGCGAGAACCCCCCGCTCGACCCCTACGACAACTTCGTCATCGGGCCGAAGTACGTGCCCGCGCCGGAGCGCAAAAAGGTCGAGGGCTTCCCCGTCGGCAAAGTGGTGCAGTTCGAGATCGACTCGAAGGAGACCAAGCTCTTCAACCCCGGCGTCGCCCGCAAGGTGTTCGGGAAGGTCGATCCGGCGAACCCGAAGACGCTGATCGTCGAGACCCACGCCATCGACTATAAGCGCAAGGTCGGGGTTTACGTCCCCGCCCAGTACCAGGAGGGCACGGAAGCGCCGTTCATGGTGACCCACGACGGCCCCGGACTCGGCATGCAGACGGTCCTCGACAACCTGATCGCCCAGAAGCGGATTCCCCCCATTATCATCATCTCCGTCGCCAACGGCGGCGGCGACGCCCAGGGGCACGAGCGCGGCAAGGAGTACGACAACATGAACGGCGACTACGCCGAGTACATCGAAACCGAAGTGCTGCCGCGGGTCGAGAAGAACTGCAAGGTGAAGCTGACCAAAGACCCCGACGGCCGCGCCTCGATGGGCAACAGCTCCGGCGGCTCCGCGGCGCTGATCATGGCCTGGTTCCGCACCGACCTGTACCGCCGCGTCCTGACGACCTCGGGCACGTTCGTGAACCAGGCGTGGCCGTTCGACCCCAAGTTCCCCGACGGGGCCTGGGGGTTCCACGAGACGCTCATCCCCAAGGCCGACAAGAAGCCGATCCGCCTGTTCCTGGCCGTCGGCGACAAGGACTTGCTCAACCCCAACGTGATGCGGGACGACATGCACGACTGGGTGGAGGCCAACCACCGCATGGCCAAGGTGCTCAAGGAGAAGGGGTACGAGTACCAGTACCTGTTCTGCCGCGGGGCGGGTCACGGCGTCGGCAACGCCCAGGCGCAATTCCTGCCGCACGCCATCGAGTGGGTGTGGAAGGGCTACGCCGCGAAGCCCGGCAAGTAGCCGCCCGCGACGCCGCCCCGCGGTCGTCTGACCGCGGGGCAGGGCTATGTGACGGAGTCGATGCCATCCGCTCCGCCCCAGGACGCGGCGGCGGCGACCCTGTTCGGGTCCGTCGCCCCGGCGGAGTTTGCATGGCCCAGACATTCTGAACCGCCTACCCGTTTTCCGCGGGCGCGTCCGAACCTCCCCGCAGACGCCGGTCGGAGGCCCATTCTGCCCCCACTTCCTCCCCGGAGTCCTGCCGTGCGGATGTCTTTCCTCGCCCTGCTGCTGGCGGCCCCTGCCTTCGCGGCCGAGCCGGCGAAACGTCCGAACATCGTCTTCATTTTCTCGGACGACCACGCCTACCAGGCCGTCAGCGCCTACGGCCACCCGCTGAAACTGAACGCGACCCCGAACATCGACCGGCTGGCCAAGGGCGGCGTGCGCTTCGACCGCTGCCTGGTCCCGAACAGCATCTGCGGCCCGAGTCGGGCCAGCGTGCTGACCGGCAAGTACAGCCACGCCAACGGCTTCTACGACAACACGCGGAGCAGGTTCGACGGCTCGCAGGTCACGTTCCCGAAGCTCCTCCAGCAGGTCGGGTACCAGACGGCCGTGATCGGCAAGTGGCACCTCGGGAGCGACCCGACCGGGTTCAACCACTGGCACATCCTGCCGGGCCAAGGCGGCTACTACAACCCGGCGATGATCAAGAACGGGGTGCCCGCCAGGCAGACCGGGTACGTCACCGACGTGATCACCGACCTGTCGCTCGACTGGCTCAAGAACCGGGACGTGACGAAGCCGTTCCTGCTCATGTGCCAGCACAAGGCCCCGCACCGGGAGTGGGCCCCGGCGCTGCGGCACCTGGGGCACGACAAGGACCGCCAGTACCCCGAGCCGGAGACACTCTTCGACGACTACGCCGGCCGGGGCAAGGCCGAGAAGGGCCAGGACATGACGCTGGAGAAGACGTTCACTGACCTGGACGCCAAGTTGACGCACCCGGCCGGGATGACCGCCGCCGAGAAGGCCGAGTGGGACAAGTACTACGGGCCGCGGAACGCGAAGTTTCGGGCGGACAACCCGACGGGGAAAGAACTCGTCCGGTGGCGCTACAACCGCTACTTGCACGACTACCTGGGGTGCGTCAAGGCGGTGGACGAGGGCGTCGGTAAGGTTCTCGACTACCTCGACCAGGAAGGGCTCGCGGAAAACACAATCATCGTCTACGCTTCTGACCAGGGGTTCTACCTGGGCGAGCACGGCTGGTTCGACAAGCGGTGGATTTTCGAGGAGAGTCTGAGGACGCCTTGCCTGGTCCGCTGGCCGGGCGTGACGAAGCCGGGTAGCGCGTCGGGCGCGATCACGAGCAACATCGACTTCGCGCCGACCCTTCTGGAGGCGGCGGGCGTGGCCGTGCCCGCCGAGGTTCAGGGGAAGAGCTTCGTCCCGCTGCTCAAGGGCGAGTCTCCCAAGGACTGGCGGACGAGCTTCTACTACCACTACTACGAACACCCCGGCCCCCACAGCGTGCCCAAGCACTACGGCGTCGTCACCGACCGCTTCAAGCTGGTGCGGTTCTACGAGCCGGAGTTCGACTCGACCGAGTTGTTCGACCGGAAGACCGACCCCCAGGAACTCAAAAGCGTCCACGGCGACCCGAAGTACGCCGAGACGCTCCTGGAACTCGAAGCAGAGTTGGCCCGGCTGAGGAAGCAACTCAAGGTGCCCGATCCCGACCCGCCCGAGACGAATCTGAGGCGACCCAAGGGCAAGTGACCGTCCCCTTTTACTCGTCGGCGACGCACCGAAAGCCGCAGTGGCACGCGCTGCTGTCTTCGGGGTTCTTGTCGCGAGCCGAGGGCAGGTAGCGCCGGCAGTAGCCTTCGGCGCAGAGGTACGACCCGCCCCGGCGGACCCGCTGGGGTTGGCCGCCGTCGAGTTCGCCGGTCGCCGGCCCGGTCGGGTCGTTCGCCGGGGAGTCGCGGTAGTAGTCCGAACGGTACCAGTCCGCGCACCACTCCCAGACGTTGCCGCTCATGTCGTGAAGCCCGTACCCGTTCGCGGGGAACGACTTGACCGGGGCGGTGCCAACGAAACCGTCCGCGCCGCTGTCGGCCGCGGGGAATCGGCCCTGGAACGTGTTCGCCCGCCAGACGCCGCCGTCGCCCTGCATGGCACTGCCCCAGCAGAATTCGCGGCCGGCCAGCCCCCCGCGGGCCGCGTACTCCCACTGGGCCTCGGTCGGCAAGCACTTCCGCGCCCATCGGGCGTAGGCCGCCGCGTCTTCCCAGGCGACGTGGCAGGCCGGGTGCGACATCTTCCCCCGCAAGTGGCTGCCGGCCCCGTCCGGACGCTTCCAGCTCGCCCCGGCGCGGAATCGCCACCAGTCGGGCAAGGCTCCGGGCGGGAGTTCCTGCGGTCGGACCGCGGTCGGCACGAAGACGGCGGAGCCTGGCACCAGCCGCTCCGGCGGCGCGTCCGGGTAGCTCGCCGGGGCGGACGGGCGTTCCGCCACGGTGACGTAACCGGTCGCCTTCACGAACGCCGCGAATTGCGCGTTGGTGACTTCGGTCACGTCCATCCGGAACGCACTCAGTGACACGGCGTGCGCCGGACGCTCGTCGGGCGGGCCGTCGTCGGACCCCATCGTGAAGGTGCCGGCCGGGACGACCACCGTCTCGGCGGGCGAGCCGTCGGCTTCCGCCAGCGGGTCGAACGCCGTCGGCCCCGTCGCAGTCGGGATCGAAACGAGGATGGCGACTAGACCGACCGCGACCCCGCCGAGGACGAACGGCAGGAACGGCACGAGTCGCTTCGGGCGTGTCGAGGTCATGGCGAGCGTCACTCCGGCTTCGGTGTTCCGAACTGCTTGCGGTAGAGTTCCTTGAACGGGTTGTCTTTCGGAGGGACGGCGTCTTCGTTGACGAGGTAAGGCGGCAGCGAGGCCCACCACACGTCGTACTCGGCGTCGAGTCGCTTCACCACGTCGCGGCGTTGGTCCGACAGGTCCGCCTTCTCGCCGGGGTCGGCCGCCACGTCGAACAGTTGCCAGCGCGGCTTCCCCTTCTCGACGCAGACCAGGTGCCAGCGCGGCGTCCGCACGCCGCACCCGGCGTACTTGTGGTCGTCGGGCTTGGCCCCCTTCGGCCACCGGCCGACGTGCGTGAAGAGCGTCCGCTCGGGCCACCCCGCCTTGGGGTCTCGGAGCAGCGGCACCAGGCTGCGCCCCTCGACCTGCTTCGCCACGCCGTCGGCGAGTTTCGCGCCGGCGATCTCGGCCAGGGTCGGCAGGAAGTCGATGTGCGCGGCCAGTCGGTCGCAGTCGGCCGGCTCCAGGGTTCCGGGCCAGCGCCAGAACGACGACGCCCGCGTGCCGCCGAGCCACGGCGTCACCTTCTGGCCGCGCATCCCGGCGTTGAAGACCTCGACGCCCGCGGTGCCGCCGTTGTCGTTCATGAAGATCACGAGCGTGTCGTTCTCCAGCCCCCACTCCTTGAGCTTGCCCAGCAGGCGGCCGACGTTGTCGTCGACGTTCGCGACCATGCCGAAGAACTTGGCGACCTCGCGCGACTTCACCTTGCCCGCGTAGCGCGCCTCGTCCTCCGGGCGGACCGCCAGCGGCGCGTGCGGGGCGTTCGTCGGGACGTAGCAGAAGAACGGCTTGCCCTTCCCCTTGACCGACTCGATCCAGGCCGTCGCCTGGGCGAAGAAGACGTCGGTGCAGTAGCCCTCGGTCTTCTCGAACTTCTCGTTGTGCAGGACGGTCGGGCCGAAGTAGGTGTTGCCCGGAGCGTCGCCGCAACTGCCGGGGTAGCTCTGGCCGATGCCGCCGCAGCCGTGGACGAACGCCTCGTCGAACCCGCGCCGGCTCGGCCAGCGGTCCGGCTCGTCGCCGAGGTGCCACTTGCCGAAGATGCCGGTGGTGTACCCGGCGGCCTTGAGGACTTGGGCGAGCGTCGTCGCCGACGGGGCGAGGCGCTCCCGCTCGTGGACCGTGTGGGTGACCCCGTTCTTGAATTCGTGCCGCCCCGTGAGCAGCGCGGAGCGGGTCGGCGAGCAGGTGGGGCTGACGTGGAAGTCCGTGAAGCGGACCCCCTCCGCGTGGAGTCGGTCGAGGTTCGGCGTCCGCAGGATCGGGTTCCCGTGCGCGGAGATGTCCCCGTACCCCTGGTCGTCGGTCAGCACGAAGACGACGTTCGGCTTCCGGCCGGCGACCGGCTCGGCGGCGTGCGCGGTGCCGAGGGACAGGCAGACCAGCGAGGCCAGAACGGGGAGGGAGCGGTTCACGGGAAACCCCTGGGGTCGAAGCGACTCGCGGGCGGCGTCGCCTTCGGGAAGCGGGGCCGTCGGGCGGCCCCGCGCGGCGGGTCGGGTCACGGGTCCAGCACGATGGCGGGCCGCGACAGGACGTTCTTCGACACCGCGCCGTAGTGGTCCGACCGCCAGTACTTCTTCAGGTCCTTCGCGGTCATCAGTTCCAGTCCGGGCGAGGCGATGGCGGGGTTGCACAGGATGTACAGGTCGTCCTTCGCGAGGTAGCCGACCAGCGCGAGCGTGTGGCCGGCCTCGCCGCCGGGGTACTCGGGGCCGGTGTACTTGAAGTCGATGACGACCAGGCGGGCGGCGTCCAGTTCGCCGCGCACGAAGGCGGCGGCCTTGTCGAAGCCGGCGTCGTCCGGCGCGAACGTGACCAGCTTGCAGCGGAGGTCGAGCTTGCCCGTGGCCTTCAGCAGGTCGCCCCAGTCGGTGCCCGTGCCCAGCGGCGACGGGCAGAGTTTCTTGTAGTCCCAGCCGCCGCACGCCTTGCCCTGAGAGCGGGCGAACATGGCGCACGTCGTGGCCCCGCAGTTGTTCCAGCCCTGGTGGATGTGCGGCATCGGCACCAGCGCGAACTCCCCCGGCTCGGACTTGCGGTTGCGGTCGCCGATCAGCTTGAGGAGGTCGGCCCCCTGCTGGGCGGCCATCTGGTCGCTCGGCTGGACCGGCTGCCCGGTGGCCCCGACCGGTTTCGTCCGGGAGACTTTCGTCCAGAGCGCGCGGGCCTTCTCGACCTCGCCCGCCTGGAAGTGGAGCTCGCCCAACAGCACGAGGCCCGAGGGGTCGTTCAACTCGGCGGCCCGCTCGGCGAGCCTTCTCGCTTGCTTCGCGTCGGCGGGGACGCCTTCCCCGGCGAGGTACGCCATCGCGGCCGTGGAGGCGGCCCGCCCGTGCCCCTTCGCCGCCGCCGACTTCCAGGCCTCGAGCGCCTTGGGGATGTCGTGATCGACGCCCTGGGCGGCGAAGTAGCACTGGCCGAGGTTCCACGCCGCCGAGGAGGACTCGCCCGCGCCGGCCCGGAAGTACCCCGCCGCGACCTCCGGGTTCCGCTTCACGCCCAGGCCCCGAAAGAACAGCGACCCGACGAAGTCCAGGGCGTTCGCGTCGCCCCGGTCGGCCGCGCGGCGCCCCCAGCGCATCGCCTCGGCGTAGTCCCGCGTCACGCCCTTGCCGTCGCGGTACTGGTACGCCCTGGCCAGGAGTTCCTGGGTCGGCGTCGCGTCGCCGCCTTCGTCTTCGGCAGCGCGCGGGGCGGGTTCGTAGGTGAACGCGCGGTCGTCCGCCGGGACGACCCAGACGTTGCGGAACTTCACGGGGTTGCCGTGGTCCTGGAGGAACACCGGACCGGTCATGGTCTTCTTCTGCCGGTCCCGGATCGCTTCGAGGTACGGGGTCGTGCCGAACCGGAACGGGTGGAACGCGGACTTCGGCTCGCCGAACGTCGCCCCGTCCAGAACCTTCTTCTCGTTGAACCAGACCGTGACGGTTCCGTTCTCGACGATTTTCCCCAACTCGTCGCGCCGCGGGGCGCGGTAGCGGATGTCGAAGACCTGCCACTCCCCCGGCTTGCGGCAGGCGTTCACGAGCGGCTTCGCGAACCCGTACAGCGAGCCGGCGTCCTCCTGCGTGATCGCCTCCTTGCCGAACGAGTTCAGGATCTGCACCTCGTAATTCCCGTGGAGGTAGACGCCGCTGTTCGCCGGCCCCTTCTCCGGCAGCAGGAACTCGACGTGGAGGTCCGCGTCCCGGAAGTGGAGTTTGGAGACGATGTGGTTCTGGTTCTTCTTGGGCGTCGAGGTGACGACGCCTCCCTCGATCGGCCAGTCGATCTTGTCCCCCGCCATGCTCACGAACGAGTGCTTCCCCGCCTCGTCGAGGAGCACGGTCGCGCCCTGGGGTGGCGGCACCGGCAGTTTGCTCTGGTCGGGTTTGAAGTCGGGGTCGGCCGCCAGGAGTGCCAACGCGAACAGAATCGTGGTCGTCATGCGTGTCGCCTCGGTCGGTCGGTGGGTTCGGTCGGAGGAGTCACTTGGTCCGCTTGTCCCAGGCGATGTCCGCGTCGTTCTTCTGCTTCGGGCCGGGCGTACTCCGACCGTCCGTCACGTAGCGTTCCATCAGGGTCGCCAGTTCGTGGACCTTGGCGGTCTCGGTCGCGTAGCGGTTCTGCTTCTGCGTCGGGTCCGTGACGAGGTTGTAGAGTTCCCCGGCTTCGGCGTGGGGTCCGTACCCGCGGTCCGTTCGGAACCAAGGCGGCTCGCCCTGCTTGCGGTTGTCGTCGCCCGTGGGGGCGAGAATCAGCACCCAGTCCCCGCGGCGGATCGCGAACTTGCCCTGGCCGCTGTGATGCACCGTCGCTTCCCGCAGCGGCGCGTTTCGCTTCTCCCCGAGCAGCGCGGGCAGAATGTTGCCGCTGTCCACCCCGGCGTCGGCGGGCAGTTTGACGCCCGTCATGGCGGCTAACGTCGCCATCAGATCGGCGTGACAGACGGTCTCGTCGGACGTGCTGCACGCCGGGATTTTCCCCGGCCACCGGGCGACGAACGGCACGCGGTGGCCGCCCTCCCAGGCGTCCCGCTTCGCCCCGCGGAGGGTGCCCATGCTCGCGTGCCCGAAATCCTTCACCCGGTCGTACGCCCCGTTCTTCACCTCGCCGGAAACCTCCGGGCCGTTGTCGCTCGTGACGATCACGAGGGTCTTCTCCGCGACGCCGCCCCGCTTCAAAGCCGCCAGCACTTCTCCCACCACGTGATCGGTCTGCGCCACGAAGTCGCCGTAAGCGCCCGCCTTACTTTTCCCTCGGAACTCGGCCGCGGGCACGACCGGGTAGTGGGGCGACGTGAGCGGCAGGTACAGGAAGAACGGCTTGTCGCCCTTCGCGGCCTTCTCGATCGACTCGACCGCCCGCCTCGCCAACCCCGGCAGCACGTCCACGAGTTTCCAGTCGGGGACCATCAAGCCGGCGATGTTGAACGACTCGCGTCCGACGGGCGCGGCGACGGAGGGGATGCCGACGGTGCGGTCGTTCTCGAGGAAGCAGTACGGCGGGTAGTTCGGGACGTCGGTCCCGAAGTAGGAGTCGAAGCCGCGGGCGGTCGGGCCGTCGGGGATCGGCCGGGTGAAGTCGCGCCGGCCGCCGTCGCCGGGCTTGGGCCAGCCCCAGCCGAGGTGCCACTTGCCGACGCACGCGGTGGCGTACCCCTGCTCGCGGAGCAGGGCGGCGACCGTCAGTTGCTTCCCCGCGATGAGCGGCGGCGCGAACGGGCCGATCACGTTCTGTTGCAGCCGCGTCCGCCACGCGTACCGGCCGGTGAGCAGGGCGTAGCGGGTCGGCGTGCAGACGGCGGACGGCGAGTGCGCGTCCGTGAACCGCACGCCTTCGATGGCCAGGCGGTCGATGTTCGGCGTGGGAATCTTCGACGCGGCGTTGTAGCAGCCGACGTCGCCGTACCCGAGGTCGTCCGCCAGGATGTAGACGACGTTCGGCTTCACCGGCTCGGCGGCGCGCGACGACGCCAGGCAGTGGAATGCCAGCAGCAGCGCGGCGAGAACGCGGCGAACCGCCATGTCGTTTCCTAGTTCTTCAACAGGTCCGCCATCGCCCAGCCGAGGCGGAGACCTGTCTCAAGGTACGTCTCGGCGTTTCTGTTGTAGTGGTAGCCTTGGTTCTTGGGCGACACGTCCGCCTCGCGCCACAGGTCGCGGGTGTCCACGCCCGCCACGTTCCTGGCGAACTTCGGGTACTTCTTCGCGTCGCCGATCGCGAGCTGCGCCTCGGCGACCTTCAGTCCCAACCCTTCGCGGCCGGGGTTCCCGCATCCGGTGGCGAGCACGAACTTCGCCGTCGGCGCGTCGTAGTCTTTCCGCAAGCTCTCGATCAGCCGCCCCAGGTTCTCCTCGTACTTGCTGGCGTGGGCGGCGCTGCCGGTGTCCTTGTGGCCCTGCCACCAGACGAAGCCGGCGATTTCGTACCCCGAACCCTTGTCGCCGGGGTACCACTTGGCGAGCGACTTGAGCGCCTCTTTCGCGTTCGCCATGTCGTCGTCGTACTGCTTGCCGGCGTACCACTTCACGTCCTTCTTGGGCTGCCCCTCGACCCACGAGTCGGGCGTGTCCTTGTACCCGGCGAACGTCTTGCCCTCGAACGCGAAGGGCTTGCTGCCAGGCGGCAACAGGTCCCACCCGAGGCTGCGGTTGCCGACGCACGACTTGAGCACCAGCACCGGCTCCTCCAGCACCTGACCCATCACGTAGCCGAACCCGACTTCCGGGCCGATGGACTTGCCGTTGTTCGCGGTCGGGCTGAGCGGTGCCCCCTTCTTCACGCGGGCGTCGTAGTAGTACGCGTCCTTCCGCTCGGTCCACTTGTCCCCGTCCACCAGCCACGGGTACTTCTTGTCGGTCTTGGTGAGGTAGGTGAGTGTCCCCTTGGCCGACTCGGGGCCGAGGTCGCCCATGCCGACCATGTTCGATTGCCCCATCAGAATGAACACCTTGATCGGCTTGTTCGCTGCACCCGGTTTGTCGTCGGGCTTGGGTAGCGTCCGCGGGTTGTCCTGCGCGAGTGCCGCCCCGGAAACGGCGATCAATCCGAGGACGGCACAAGCGATGACCGACAGCAATCGAAACGCCATGACTCTACTCCTTCACACGGTTCGCGAATGGTCCGACAAAAAAGTGACGAGGCCCTCGGCGAACCGTTCCGCGGCGGGCGGGTGCATGCGGAGCCAGAGTTCCGGCTCGATCAGTTCCAGTTCCATCACGGCCAGCCGGCCGTCGTTGTCGCGGACCATGTCGACGCGGCCGTACACCGGGACCGGGCGGCAAGTGGCCGCGGCTTGCTCGGCCAACGCGACCTGTTCGGCCGTCGGTCGGTACTCGCGGACCGTCCCGCCGTGGTCGTCCTGCACGCGGAAGTCGCCGGGCTTGGCCACCTTTCGCACGGCGTGCGAGTACCGCCCGCCGAACACCATTAGCGTGTCCTCGCCCGTGCGCACGACGTCCTCCTGGAAGGGCTGCACGACCATCGCCTCGCTCGCCAACAGCCCCTCGATCAGCGGGTGGCACTCGGCCGCGGTCTTGCGGTTCACTCGGTATGTGTGCCGGGCACCGCCCGACACGCACGGCTTCACGACCGCTTCGTCCCAGCCGGTCTCCGCCAACAGGTCGGCCAGCGTCCGCGTCGAGCCGCGTTCGAGGAACCGCGACGGCACCACGGGCACCCCGCGCCCCGCGAGGTCGCGGAGGTAGTGCTTGTCGAGGTTCCAGCGGACCGTCTCGACGGCGTTGCACAACCGCGTCACGCCTTCGACGCGCTCCAACCAGGCGGAGAACTCGGGGAGGCGTTCAAAGTAGTCCCACGTGGTGCGGAACACGGCGCACCGGAAGCAGGACCAGTCGATCGCCGGGTCGGCCCAGTCGGCGCGCAGCGAGGTCAGGCCGCGGCGGGCGAGGGCCTCCTGAATTAAGCGGTCGTCCGCCAGGATGTTGCCCCGATACCAGTCCCCGTCCGCCGCGGTGGACGCGGCGTAGCGGCGGTCGGTGAGCAACGCGACATCGAACGTCTGCATCGGCGATCTCGACTCCTTCCGACCTTGCCGCGTCACCACGGCTCTCACAGGAGCGGCGACACGAAACCGATTACTCGGCGGGCTTCGGTTCGCACAGCGTTTTCATCGCGACCCCCATCGCCTCGCCGATGAGGTAGTACGTCTCGGCGTTCGTGTTCCAGTGGTAGCCCTGCCCACTCGGAGACACATCCCGACCCCGCCAGAAGGTTCTCGTCCCGACGAACGCGACGTTGCCTTTAAACTCCGGGTACTCGGCGACGGCGGCCTGAGCCTTCATCAGCGACAGCGCGCGGGGGTGGTTCTCCTCCAGCCCGGTCATGCCGGTCTCGGCGATCACGAAGGGCAGGTTTTTCACCCCGAGGGCCTTGCGGATGTCGCGGATGAAGTGGGCCAGGTTCTTCTCGTACTCGTCGTTGAACGCCTGGTTCACCCGGTCGTTCCACCCCTGGTGCCAGCCGAACCCGGCGAGTTCGTACCCGCGGTCGCCGAACTCGGGGAACTCCTTCTTCAGGTTTTTCAACACGGCATTCGTGCGATTCACGATCTCCTTGTAGTACGGCCCGACCTCGCCGCCCGCGCTGGGCGGGCGGAAGTCCACCGCGAGGCTCTTGCCGCCCCACGCGAGCTTGATGAGCAGAACCGGTTCCTCGTAGGCCTCGCCGACGACGTGGCCGAAGCCGAGTTCCGGCCCGATGCGGTCCTCCTTCGCGCCGTAGCCGACTGTGAGCTTGCCCTTGCGGTCGAGGTAGTGAATCCACACGTCGTCCCGCACCGCCCACTCGCCCGACTTGCCGAGCAGGTGCTTGAACTTGGCCGCCGTGGCCTTGTCCTTGGCCAAGTGTTCGAGGCTACCTTTGCCCTCATTCCGCTTCGGGTCGGCCTGGATGAACCCTTGCCCCTCCATGTTCGACTGCCCGGCCAGGACGAACACCTTGACGGGCTTGTCGGCCGCCGGCGCGACGGCCGCGGTCAGCATCGCCATCGACAGACAGAAGCCGAGCCTCAGTGAGGCGCACCGGTGGTTCACTTGTTCTCCCCGATTCTTCAGCGGTTTGTGGACGGAATCGTTGAGCGTCACCGCGCGACGGCCGCTCGTGTCACTGACCCGCAGCTATTGAACCCCTGTGGTGAGATGCCCTTCTCTTGGTCACCAGGGCGGTGCCCCCACCGGCCAGAGCGGGACCGGACCCAATTCGCCACGGTCCCCTGGGGAACGCCCTGGAAGTCGGGCACCGTTCGACCCCGCGTGGGCGTCACGAATCGCCTCGAACCACGCACTACCTGGTTCGGCGACCCTAGCCCACACCCATTCATTGGACCGGTTTGTCAGAGAGCTTGAACTCGCAGAGTATGACCTCTTCGACAACAGAGTCGAAATCCCAACACTTTTGGTAGAAGTCCCCGGCCGGAAGGGGTTCCATGTCTTTGTTCATCTCGAAAAACTCTTTGCTGCCTTTCAGGCGGACCAGCGCGCGAAAGTGCAGCGCCTTCTCGAAGTTGTTCGTGACCGTGAGAAACGGTCGCGTCGCCCCTTCGCGGGGCGGCGGCACCGGCGAAGCCGAGGTCACTCGGAGCTTGACCTGGACCGCCGCCTTTTTTACGGCGGTTCCTTTGGACTTGGAGGGTTGCAGGAGTCGATCGCCTTCGAGCTTGAATTCGACGGTGGACTCCTCAAGGAGCGTGACGCTCACCTTGTCCTTGATAGTCTCGGTATTCACCGCTTTCGGGGGTTCCGCGACCGCCACCCCAGCCGTCGCGATGAGGAACGCGAGTGTGTGAAGGATGTTCATTGATAGTGCCCTCTTAGTTGAAATTTGCCTCGACCCAGACGACGAATGAGGAATCGCCCTGCTCCAAGGCGACCGCCCATTGCAATGCGTCGATTATGATATGGCCTCTGTACCGCGTCTGGCGTCACGGCTTTGTCACGGCCTCCGCCGCGACGCGACCGCCCCGCCGGCGACCTGACTCGGCATCGTCGTCGCTCAGGATACCCTGTCCGCCGGTGTAGTGCCAGCCTGCGGCGGCAAGGTCAGCACCTGGGCGTTCGACTACGGTCGGCCACCCACACCAGGAATTTGTTACGAAATTCGACAACTTGTGCGAGACAATCGGAGTCGTTTTGGGGGCTTGCGCCATGAGAAAGAAATGGGGCCTGAGATTCCGCGGGGGACTCGCATACCCCGCGGCTCTCAGGCCCATTGTGGATGGGGGGTCGTCTTCGTCGTGACGCGGGACTCGCATACCTCGTCACGTCAGAACCAAGTAGCACGGTCGGTGCCAAAAGCGACGCCGACGGTCCGATTCCCCGACAACTCGCGACATTCCCAGCGTTTCCCGCCTGCCGGGACGCCGGAATTCCCGACGGTGTCCGGGAACGCACCCCCCCCAGGAACGGCGATCGCGGTGCCCGTGACCCGAGTTGAGCAAACTCGCGCGCGCCCAAGAATCTCGCCCGCTGCGGTTGCCCTCGAACGCCAGACGGCGTTACGATACGGTCGCCCCGCCACCACCTCGCGCCGAGGTTCCCATGCGACTACTACTCTCCCTGATCGCCTTCGGCGTCGCCGGCACCGCCTGCGCTGCCGAGCCGGTCACCCGCGGCGTCGTGCCGGTGTCGGTCGCCGGCGACGAGAAGGCCGGGGTTCCGCCGGAGTACCGCCTGAAGGCCGAGGAGTTCGCCTTCGAGTCGCGACTGAAGTACGACCTCAAGTACAGCGGCGTCGAAGTGGTCGCGGTCACCTTCCCGACCGCGCTGCCCTCGGCGTTCGCCGTCAACAACACCGTCTACTGCGAGTACTTCCGCCCCAAGGGGATGGCGAAGTCCGGCCCGGCGGTGATCGTGCTCGACATCCTCGACGGCGCGGGGGTCGTGTCGCGCGGCCAGGCGATGTGGCTGGCGGTCCACGGCGTGCCGGCGATCTGCATGACGATGCCGTACTACGGGCCGCGCCGGCCGGACGAACTCACCGACGGCAAGCAGCGCTTCCTGTCGATGGACGTGCCCGGCAGCCTCGAACACATCCGGCAGTGCGTCCTCGATTCGCGGCGGGCCGTCGCCTGGCTGGCGATTCAGCCCGAAGTCGATCCGGCGAGGTTGGGGCTGCTCGGCACGAGCCTGGGCAGCTTCATGGGCGGCATCGTCGCCGCGTCCGAGCCGCGCCTGGCGAGTGTCTGCCTCCTCTTGGGGGGCGGCGGCCTCGTCGAGGCCTTCGCGGACCACCCGCAAGGCGTGGCCGTGTTCGCGGCGCTCCAACTGATGGGGCTGTCGAAGAAGACGCTCCAGGGGGTCGTGGCCCGCGTCGATCCGATCACCTACGCCGAGCAGTTGAAGGCGAAGCGACTCCTCTTGATCGCGGCGAGCCGGGACGACATCGTGCCGCCGCTGGCGATGCGGCAACTGTGGCGGGCGACCGGCGAGCCGAAGATCCTCTGGTACGACGCCACGCACGTCGGCTCCGCGCAGTTCGTCTTCCCGATGATGAATGCGGTTCTGGAACACATTCGGGCGGAAAGGGGAAAATAATTTTTCGCCCGCTGCCGGCCCCAAACGTGTGCCCGGATTTATGACATCGGCGGTAATTTGATAGCCTGCGCTAACAACGAATCGAATTAAAACAGTAAAACAATCATCTTTTCATGTCGAAAAAATCTATCCTATCCACTGGAATTCACGGTCCGAGAGAAAATTTCACTGCGGACGCACAGTATTTTACAGACGCTTGTACTCGACTTGTACCGACATCATGCGTCGAACCGAATTTTGAGAGCGAGCGCAAATTTCGACAGATTACCTGTTGCAATCAACCGACAAGATTATTAGATTTTGG
>JANXTD010000229.1 GCA_025352585.1 Fimbriiglobus sp. | reverse complement strand
TCGTCGGCAGTGTCGTGTCGGTGAGTGTGGGCAGCACGCCGCGGAAGTAGCGGTCCCACTCGCGGCCGAAGCGGGCGTGCGACGCCGCCAGCGACGCGGTCACGGGGGAGTCGCCGGCCGGGGCCGGGGCGACGGCGAACGGACGCATAAAAGCGTCGTCGATCGGGCCTTGCAGGCCGGGCGACTTGCGCGGCTTGGCCAGCAAGTCGGCGGCGTGCTGTTTGGCGGTGATGGCCGCCCACTTGCCGCCGGTCTTGACGAGGACGTGCTGGGACACGATGTCTTCTGGCGTCGGGTAGCGAACCTTTTGGCCGTCGATCACGACAGACCCAGTCGTGTAACCGAAGTCCAGGGAGTGGACGTTTGAGGTCGTGACTGTTGTCGCACGGCCAACGAAATCGAATGCGGCGGTCGCCTTCTCGTAGTGCCGCTCAAGCCCTTGCACGCGGTACGTCCGGTTGTCGAAGTAAGGGTGAGCGGTTGTGTAGAGGACGTAACGGATCGGTCGCGATCCGAACCCGTCTCGGTACCGCCCGGCGTTGGTGACGTACTTGCGGTACTCGGCGTCGGCTTTCGCCATCCACTCCGGCGGCATCTTGTGTTCGAGGCCGGGGGCGACGAGGTGCGTCAGCGTGTACGGCCTCTTGAAGTCCTTCAGCGCATTCACAATGTTGTCGGCGGCCGCCTTCTGTTTGTCGTTCTCGCCGGAGTACGCCACGACCGGCACGTTGAACACGTTCTCGGCGACGGCCACGGCGTCGTAGATGCTCAGGCACTTCTCCTGGTAGTCCGGCAGCCTCTCGGGCAGCTTGCCGACGTAGCCGTGCGTCGTCGTGAAGCCGGCACCGGGGCCGAGGGCGCGGAACATGAACGGGCGGTGCAGGCCGAAGTGCCACGTCCCCGCGCCGCCCATCGAGAAGCCCCGCAGCACTTCGGGCGAAAGGGCAATCTTGTACCGGCGGACGCTGTCGCAGGCGTCCGAGATGTCCGACTCGCCGGACCAGCGGTAGCCGTTGTTGCCCCGGCCGTAGATTTCGAGCGTCGCGAAGTCTTCGCCTGGCTTCGCCTTCGCCGCCTCGGCCTGGGCCAAGAACTTCACCTCGGTCAAGGTCGCGTCGCGGCCGTGAAGGACGACATCGAACCGCATGGGGAAGTTGACGCCCTCGGGGATCCTTAACGTGTACGGCTGCACGCTCCCGTCTACCGGCGAGACGTAGCCGCGGACGACGGCGCGGCCTCGGACCTCCCGCCACTTCGCCTGAAACTCCCGCGCCGCACCCGCCCGCCCCAGCCCGGCGTCGAGGACGATCTGCGTTTGCTTCACGGAGTCCTTCGTGAGGAACTCGTCGAGCCGCAAAGCCCGCTCGACGGATTGCAGGTAGACCGCCACGTCGGCCGTGAAGTCCGACCGCGGGTTCATCGCCGTTACGGCCGCTTTCAGCTCCGCCGTCTTGGCGACGATCACCTGGCGGGTCGCGGCGTCGGGCGGGAAGTGCGTCGGCTTGGCGGCGGGGGGCTGCGCGGACACGCCCAGCGGGGCCAGCAACATCGCGGCGAGAAGCAGTCGGTTCATCGGGCACCTCGGGTTGCCGCCGATCATACTGCCCGACGCGGCCGGGCGTGCATAGAATCCGTGGCGTGTGCGGCCTGCCCTTGCGCGCGGGCCGAGGATTCGAGTTCCTTTGAAGGAGTCTTTGCGATGACGTTGAAACTGGCGATTTTGTGCGTGGTCGGGCTGGCGATGGTCGCGGCCGGCGGGGCCAAGGCGGCCGAGAACCCCGTCGTGGTCATCGAGACCTCGATGGGCACCATCAAGGTCGAACTCTACGAGGACAAGGCCCCCATCACCGTCAAGAACTTCCTCGCGTACACCGACGACAAGTTCTTCGACGACACGATCTTCCACCGCGTCATCGGCAAGGAGAACAAGGGCGACGACTTCATGATCCAGGGCGGCGGCTTCACCGCAGACATGAACCAGAAGAAGACCAAGGGCCAGATCAAGAACGAGGCGACCAACGGCTTGAAGAACGACCGCGGTACTTTGGCGATGGCCCGTACCGGCGTCGTCGATAGCGCCACCGCCCAGTTCTTCATCAACCTGAAGGACAACGACTTCCTCAACCACCGCAACACCTCGGACAGCGGCTTCGGCTACTGCGTGTTCGGCAAGGTGACCGAAGGCATGGACGTGGTCGAGAAGATCAAGGCCGTCAAGACGACCACCAAGAACGGCATGGGCGACGTGCCGGTCGATGCGGTCACGATCAAGTCGGTCACCCGCGCCGCCAAGAAGTAACCCCGCCGCCGGGAGAATCGCGCGGCCGCGGCAGTCGTTCGGCTGCCGCGGCCGCGTCACTTTCGGGCCGGCCGGGTTACGATTGGCCGCGCCGGCCGTCTAAGATAGTGCCAACGCCCGCGCCGCCTCCGGGTTGGGACGGTTGGGCGAACCGGCCGGGCGTCGCCGCGGGGGGCCTGGCGAGTTTCTCCTTGTGGGCGGCCTGCGCAGGCGGCACAATCTCGCACTGGCGTTGGCCCGCTCTTCGGGCCTACCGACACGGAAGACACCATGCGCCGAACCTATTTGGCCCCCCCCCTCGCCGCCGGCCTGCTCCTGGCGGCCCTCGCGGCGTTGCCGCCCGCCCCCGCCCTCCAACCGGTGCCGGTCCCGGCCGACCCCGACCAGACGCGGACCGAGAACGGCCTGTTCACGATCCCGGAGCAGCGCGACGCCCGCGAGCAACTGCGCGCGGTCATGGACTACCTCGGCCGCACCAACGTGCCGTGGGACGTGGTCACCGGCACCTCGCAGCGCCTCCTCGACGCCAAGAGCGACTCGTTCTACCGCCTCAAGGACGCCAAGGGCAACGACACCGGCGCGGTCGTGAGCGTGAAGTCGAAGGTCAACCAACTCCTCGCCGACTTACCCAAGGAGGGCCGGCAGTTCTACGAGCAGGAGTTCGGCCCGCAAGCCAGCGAACTGCTCAAGAAGGCCGTCGAAACGGGCTACGACCGGCCGACGCTCGCCGACCTGTCGCAGCGGCTCTACCACACCAAGGCCGGGGCGCAAGCGACGCTCTTACTTGCCGGGATCGACCTCGAGGCCGGCCGTTACACGGAGGCCGCCTACGGCTTCCAGCGGTTGCTCGCCCGGCCCGACACCGCCGAAGTCCTGACGCCGCGGGTGCTGCTCAAGGCGGCGATCGCCTTCAAGCGCTCCGGCGACGCCCGCCAGGGCGAGTCGGTCGTGAAGCTGTGGGGCCAACTCGAGAAGACGTTCCCGCGCGAGGGGCTGGCCGTCGGCCGCAAGAACTACACCCTCGACGAGTTGAAGGCCGAACTCGACCGCCCCATCGACCTCGGCGGCAGCCGGGCGACCGACCAGTACGTGTCGATGCGGCTGGGCAACGCCTCGCACACCGGCACCGGCGACGGCGGCACGCCGTTCCTCGACCCGATCTTCACGAAGCCGCTACTGCTGCGACGCGACGGCGTGGCCCGGCAGGGGGCCGAGTGGGTCGCGCAGAGCCTCGAGGCGGCGTTCAAGCGGGCCGACCCGGCGAAGCGGGAAGTCAGCCTGCCGGGCTTCTTCCCGGTGACCGCCAACGGCATGGTGATCTACCGCACCTACGACGGCGTCTACGCCGTGGCGTCTCAGGAGGGCCTCGTCTGGCAGGGCAAGGCGCGGGCCGTCGGCGACCTGCTCTGGATCGCCGAGGCCGAGGGCGGGGCGCAGTCGATCATGAGCGCCGAGGACAGCGCCGTGCCGCTGTCGTGGTGGAACACGCACTGGGGGCCGCGCAACCCGGCGGTGCTCTTCGAGAACGGGCTGGTCGGGTCGCTGAGCCACGACGGGCGGTTGGCGTACTACGTCGACGACCTGGCCGTGCCGCCGCCGCCGCCGATGAACAACCCCAACATGGGGATGCCGCAGGCGGTCCCGACGCCCGGCGCGGGGGCCGGAACCCGCCGCGCCGCGATGCAGAACTACAGCCGGCTCACGGCGGTCAGCCTCGACACCGGCAAGCTCGTCTGGACCCTCGGGGGGCCGGAGGGCGTGCCGCTCAAGGACGACGAGGAGGAGAAGTCCACCAACACGCAGTTGCTCACCGAGAACTCGTTCTTCCTGGGGCCACCGCTGGCCGTCAACGGCCGGCTCTACGTCCTGTTCGAGCGCAAGAGCCAGGTGAAGCTCGCCTGCCTCGACCCGGCGCGGGTCGTCGTCGCCCCGGCCGCGGGGGGCGGCGCGACGCTGCACCGCTACCCCGAACTGCTCTGGACGCAGACCCTCGGCGACGCCTCGACGAGCTTGCGCACCGACACCCAGCGCCGCGTCCAGCCGGCCTACCTCGCCTACGCCGACGGCGTGCTGGTCTGCCCGACGAACAACGGCGTCGTCGTCGGCGTCGATATTAGCGCCCGCCGGCTGCTCTGGGCGCGCTACTACGGCACGCCGAGCGACCCCAAGAACCTGCCCGGCGGCGTCGGCCCCGGCGGCGTCATCCTGAGGCCCAACTTCAACGGCGGCGTGCCGATGCAGCCGATCGTCACCGACCGCTGGCGCGCCGCCGCGCCGATCGTCGCCGCCGGCAAGGTTCTCGTCACCGCTTACGACTCGGACTTGCTCCAGTGCCTCGACCTGCGCACCGGCGAGGCGCTGTGGGCGACCGGCCGCGAGCAAGACGACCTCTACGTCGGCGGCGTCTCCGGGGACAACGTGCTGGTCGTCGGCAAGCGTAGCGTCCGCGCCTTCAAGCTCAACGGCACCGGGGCCGGGGCGAAGCAACTGGCGTGGGCGAAGGTCGCCACCGGCACCCCGTGCGGCCACGGCGTCATGGGCCGCGACGGCGTCTACTACTTGCCGATGCTCGGCACCCCCGACAAGGCCGACGGCCGCGAGCCGCAGGTCTGGGCCATCGACACGGCGGGCGGCGCGGTCAAGTCGAAGACGGCGTTCCGCCGCAAGATCGACGCCGCCGCCGACCCCCGGCACGTCCTGGGCAACCTGCTGTTCCAGGACGGCCAACTCTTCTCGCAGTCGGCCGTCGAACTCGCCTCGTTCCCGCTCATCGAGTTGAAGCGCCGCGAGATGGCCGAGCGGCTCAAGGCCAACCCCGGCGACCCCGAGGGGCTGTTCGCCCGCGGCGAACTCGCGCTCGACGGCGGCGACCTGCGCGCCGCCGTCGCCGACTTCAAGACCGTCGAGAAGTCCAAGCCGGCCGAGGCGCTGCGCAAGAAGCTGCGGCAGAAGTTCTACGTCGCCTACACCGAACTGTTGCGCAACAAGTTCGCCGACGGCGAGCCGTACCTGGCGGAGTACGAGGCCCTTTGCGAGCTGCCGATCGACGCCGAGGACCCCGCGGAGCGGCAGCGCCTGCTCGACGAGCAGTTGCGCCGCAAGGCCCTGTACCTGACGCTCGTCGGTCGCGGCCGGGAGGCCCAGGGCCGGCTCGGCGACGCCTTCGATGCCTACCGCGCTTTCGCCTCGCTCGGCGACAACCGACAACTCGTGACCATCCACGACGAGCCGAACGCCTTGACCCGGCCGGACGTCTGGGCGCGCGGCCGCATCGACGCGATGCTGCGCGGGGCGAAAGACCCGGCCGCCCGCAAGCCGCTCGAAGACCGCGTCGCCGCGGAGTGGGCGGAACTCAAGGTCGCCAACGACCTGCCGCGGCTGCGCGAGTTCGTCCGCGTCTTCGGGGCCTTCTTCGAGGCCGGACAGGAGGCGCAACTGCTGCTCGCGGAGCGTCTGCTGGCCACCAACAACGAGGACGACCAGCGCGAGGCGCAGTCGCTGCTGATGCAACTCTGGGCCGCCGCCGAGACCCCCGCGGTCGCCGCCCGCGCCATCGACCGGCTCGCGGCGGTGATGAAGCGCCGCGGGATGCTCGAGGACGCCGTCGCCCTGTACGCCCAACTCGGCGGCCGCTACGCCGACCTCGTTGTCCGCGACGGCAAGACCGGGGCCGAGATCTACGGCGAGCTGATCACCGACAAGCGGCTGCTGCCGCACCTCGACCCCGGCCGCGTCGCCGCGATGGGGGCGTACAAGGTCGAGACGGCCAACTCCCCGATCAACCGGTCGTACGTGATGGGCTTCTCCGTGCGGCCCAGCGGCGAACTCTTCCCGTTCTACCGACGCTTCCAGTTGGGCCTCGAGCAGGACCCGGCCAACAACAACAGCTGGCTGATGCGGGTCACCGACCGCGCGACCGGCGAGGAGCGCTGCAAGTTCGCCGGCCTCAGCCCCTTCGTGGCCGCGGTCAACAACGGCCGCTTCGGCGGCGTGCAGCCCGACTTCTCGAACTCGAAGTGCGCCCAGGCCAGCGGCCAACTCGTCCTGCTGACGATGGGCCAGTACGCCTACTGCTTCGACCTCGCCGAGAAGCGCGAACTCTGGCGGCAGAACCTGCTCGGCAAGTCCCCCCCCGGCGCGAGTTCGCAGCCGACCGCCGGGGCCGACGGCGAGACGGTGTTCCAGTACGACGACGGCTGGACCTTCAGCCTGGCCCGCTCCGCCGTGCTGCAACAGTCCTACGTCGCCCTCGTCACCCGCGACGGCCTCAAGGCGATCGACCCGACCACCGGCCAGGAACTCTGGGTGCGGACCAACCTGTCGCCCAAGGTGCAAATCTTCGGCGACGAGCGGCACCTGTTCGTCGTCGACGGGGCCAACAGCAAGGTCCTCCGCGCCCTCGACGGCACGCCGGTCGAGGGGGTCGCGGACTTCGCGGCCAAGGTCGGCAAGCCCGGCACCACGAGCTTCCTGGGCCGGCTGATCCTGTCGCACGAACTCAAGGAGGGCGTCCGCAGTTACTCACTGCACGACCCGCTCACCGGCAAGGACGTCTGGCGGCGCGAGTTCCCCGGCAAGCCGGCGCTGCTGCGCACCGCCGACCCCGAGGTCGCCGGCGTGCTGAACGCCTCCGGCAAGTTCGAGGCGTTCGACGTGCGCACCGGCAAGACCGTCGCGTCGGGCCAGGTCGATGCCGGCCTGGTCGTCGGGAACGTGGCGTACGAGTCCGGGGCGATGATCGCCACCGAGCCGTTGCTGCTGCTCGACGCCGACCGCGTTTACCTCGTTCTGAGCAAGCCCAAGGACGCCGCCGGGCAGAACCGCGTCTACTACGGCCCGCAGCAGGCGCTCTTGCGCAGCCTGCCGGTCAACGGCCCGGTGCTGGCCTTCGACCGCCGCACCGGCGAGCGGCTGTGGTACAACCTCGACGCCTTCGCCAACCAGCAGGTCGTCCTCGACCGCTTCGAGGAGCTGCCGGTCTTCGTCGCCGCCGCGCAGTCGAACGACCCCGCGTCGAAGTTGGCGCAGTACCGCGTCGTGGCGCTCGACAAGCGCACCGGCCGGCTGGTCCACAACTACGGCTACAGCCAGAACGGCGGCGAGTTCGCCAACGCCGGCCGCGACCCCAAGGGCCGGGGCGTCGAGTTCTTCCGCTACAACGACGGCCTGCGCCTCCGCATCAC
>JANXTD010000213.1 GCA_025352585.1 Fimbriiglobus sp. | reverse complement strand
CACCCATGAAGTTCCTCTTCGACGCCCACATCTCCCCGCGACTGGCTTCCCGACTTTTCGCGTTGAGTCACGACTCAATCCACGTCAGCACCATGCCGTCCGGCAACGCGACCGGAGATGACGACATCATCGCTTTGGCGGACCGAGAGGGCCGTGTCGTCGTGACGAAAGACTCCGACTTTCGGAACGCCCGCCGCGACACCGGATGTCCGGCACGCTTGCTGCTCGTAATGACAGGCAACATGACCCGTGACGAACTGATCGACCTTGTGCTGGCTAACCTCCCGGAAATCGAGGCGTTTTTCGCCGGCCCCAACTGCGGCGAACTTCGAGTCACGGGGCTTTCCGGATGCGGTTGACGCAGTCAGGAAATTACCTATTGTCCACTTAGTCACTTGTTCACTACAATAGCGCTGCGTTGTAAGGCTTCTTCCTTGTGTTGCGCGTGGGGTGGGTGGGGCGCTTAACTCGTCCGACTGCCGAAAGCGTTGCGGGGTTCACCCGTTACGTTCGCGGTTGTGGGGGTAGTTAAGTCGATGCCAAACTAGCACCCCATCGATCCCCCAGGCACTCGTCGCCATGCTGATCAACCGCCGCTTCACGACCGCCGGCCAAGACCCGTTCGCGGCCTTGAATTTCCAGCCCCGCGCCTCGCGCATCGTCAACCCGAACGGGTCGGTGGTGTTCGAGCGGCGCGACATCATGATCCCCGACGGCTGGTCGCAAGTCGCCGTCGATATCCTCGCGCAGAAGTACTTCCGCCGCGCCGGGGTTGCCGCGAAGACGGTCAAGGTCGCCGAGGAGGGCGTCCCGGTCTGGCTGCAACGCAGCGTCGCGGCGTCCGCCGGCACACCGAGCGTCGGCGAGGGCGACTCGCGGCAAGTCTTCTTGCGGCTCGCCGGCTGCTGGACCTATTGGGGCTTCAAGGGCGGCTACTTCAGCAACGAAGCCGACGCGCTGGCGTTCCACGACGAGGTGGCGTACATGCTCGCGGCGCAGATGGTCGCGCCGAATAGCCCGCAGTGGTTCAACACCGGCCTGCACTGGGCCTACGGTATCGACGGCCCCGCCCAGGGCCACTCGTTTGTGAACCCGCTGACCGACGAACTCGAACTCAGCACGAGTGCTTACGAGCGGCCGCAGCCGCACGCCTGCTTCATCCAGGGCGTCACCGACAACCTCGTCAACCCCGGCGGCATCATGGACCTGTGGGTCCGCGAGGCCCGCATCTTCAAGTACGGCTCCGGCACCGGCTCTAACTTCAGTGCCCTGCGTGGGGACGGCGAACCGCTCTCCGGCGGCGGCAAGTCGTCCGGCCTCATGAGTTTCCTGAAGATCGGCGACCGCGCCGCCGGGGCGATCAAGTCCGGCGGCACGACCCGCCGCGCGGCCAAGATGGTCGTGCTCGACCTCGACCACCCCGACATCGAGGACTTTATCACCTGGAAGATGGTCGAGGAGCAAAAGGTTGCCTCGCTCGTCACCGGCTCGAAGCTCTTGAACCGGCACCTGAACGCGGTCATCAAGTCGATCGTGTCGCACGCCGACCCGGAGACGCAGTACGACCCCGTGCGAAACGTCGGCTTCCGCAAGGCGGTGCTGGCGGCCCGCGTCGCGTTGATCCCCGAGAACTCGATTGCCCGCGCGATCCAACTCGCCCGCCAGGGGGCGACCGCCATCGACTTCGAGGAGTACGACACCGACTGGACCTCGAAGGCGTACTACACCGTCAGCGGCCAGAACGGCAACAACAGTGTCCGCATCACCAATGAGTTCATGAAGGCGGTCGAGGCCGACGGCCCCTGGCACCTCTACTGGCGCACCGAACTCGCCGACGCCAAGGCTCAGAACCGCCCCGCGAAGCCGTGCAAGACGCTGAAGGCCCGCGACCTGTGGGACAAGATCGCCGAGAGCACCTGGGGTTGCGCCGACCCCGGCGTGCAGTTCGACACGACCATTAATGAATGGCACACCTGCCCTGCGGACGGCCGTATTAATGCCAGTAACCCCTGTTCCGAATATATGTTCTTAGACGATACTGCTTGCAATCTCGCATCCTTCAACTTGTTGAAGTTCTACGACACGCCGACGGCCAAGTTCAACGTCGAGTCCTACAAGCACGGCATTCGACTTTGGTCGCTGATTCTGGAAATCAGCGTCGCGATGGCGCAGTTCCCGAGCGAGGCGGTGGCGCGGAACTCCTACGACTACCGCACCCTCGGGCTGGGCTACGCCAACCTCGG
>JANXTD010000210.1 GCA_025352585.1 Fimbriiglobus sp. | reverse complement strand
TCCGGCGCGTCGAGGGGCCGCCGCGCCGGGCGATCGGCAGCCCCGCGGCGCTCGGCTCGGGGAAATCGAGCACCTCGTAGAGGCGGTCGAAGTCGTCCGGCGCGCGGCGGGCCTGCCGCCGGCGGTCGCGGTCGTCGGTGTCGCGGCGGCGGTCGCGGCCGCGCAGGCGGCGCGTCCAGTGGACGCCGAGGAGCACGGCGACCGCGGCGGCGGCCAACTCCAGCAGCGGGTAGCCGAGGCCGACGGCGTAGAAGAGCTTGGGGGTGTCCTGGGCCGTGAACAGGACGGCGACCACGCCGAGGGGGCCGAAGTGCGGCCCGGCCCCGCAGCCGACGAACGCGAAGATCGCCGTCAGCCCGTAGGCGCGGAACAGCGCCCCGCGGTAGGTGTCCGTCGCCATCGCGCACGCCGCGCTCACCGCCGCGAACATCGTCACCGTCGCCGCCGTGAGCAGGTAGCCGAGCACCAGGAACTCGATGCTCACCCCGCCGTACAGCGTCGTCAGCGCCAGGATCGGCAGACCGGCGAACATCACGCCCAGCAGGAAGACCAGCCGCCCGGCGAACTTGCCCAGCAGGATTTCGCGGCTGGTGAGGTCGCTCACGAGCAGGTAGACGAGAGTCTTCTTCTCCTTCTCTTCGGAGATGCCGCCGGCCGCGTAAGCCGGCGTGAGCAGCATCATCACGCCGAGTTGCGTCACGACGAAGGTCAGCGCGAAGCTGCGGCCGAAGCGGGCGGAATCCTCGATCGACAGCGACTGGCTGGTGCCGAGGAAGACGTCGGCCGGGCTGGTGCCCCAGAACCAGAGTTGCGTGAAGCCGGTCAGGACGAGCAGCAGCGTCGAGGCGAGGATGAAGCGGCCGCGCATGTCGTGGCCGCGGCGGGCGAGGCGGATCAACTCCCAGCCGAAGAGCGGGCCGATCAGGCCGGCGCGGGGGCGTCGGGGGGCGGGGGCCGGCTCGCTCACACGGGGCACTCTCGGGGGTCGGGGCGACGCGGAATAGCTTATGCGCCCAGGTGGCGCAGCCGAGGGCACTTCCCGCCGGCCGCGCCATAGACTGTGCGGATGACACCCGACCGCCGCCCCTGGCCGGCCCTCACGGCCGTCGCCGTGCTCGCGCTGCTGCCCACCGCCGTGCTCCTCGCCGCGAGTTACCGCGGGGCGTTGCGGAGCGCCCAGGCCGACGCCGACGACACCGCCCGCCAGGCCAAGCGGCGCGTGGACGAACTCTTCGCCGCCGCCGACGCCAAGCTGCGCGGCTACGCCCGCGACATCGCCCGGCACCCCGCCGACGCCCGCCAAGAGTGGCTCGGCCGCGTCGTCTACAACGACTCGCGCTTCCGGGAGGCCGGCGAGACCGACGCCCTCGGCCGGCTGGCGCTCACCGACCGCGGCCCTGTGACCCCGCCCGTGCCGGTGCCGCCCGGCGAGCGCGCCGACCCCGCCAACCCCGCCACGCAGCTACTCGGCCGCTTCGCCACCGCGGTGATGCGCGAGGAGTCGATCGTCCTGAACCGGCCGATCCCCGGCGGCCCCGGCGAGTTGCACTCCGTCGATCTACTGGTGCAGCCCGAAGTGCTCACGGAGCCGTTCGCCGCCGCCGACCTGGGGCCGACCGGCTACCTCGCCTTCGCCCGCGCGGCCGACGGCCAACTCCTCGCCGGCGTCGGGGCCGTGCCGGCGTCGGCCGACCTACTCGCGCCGGTGCCGGCCGGCCGGTTGCGCGGCGCGGCGACCTCGGCCGACGGCTCCGTGCTCGTCGTCGCCGAGGTCTCGACGGGGTGGGCGGCGCGGCACTGGTCCGGCGAACTCGCCTTCGGCCTGCCGCTCACACTGCTCACGACCCTGTGCCTGCTCCGGCTCATCCGCACACTGGCCGAGCGCCGCCGCGGCCTCGACTCCGACTTACAATTGGCCCTGACGCGCGACGAGTTCGAGGTGCATTACCAGCCGGTGGTCGAACTCTCGACGGGCCGCTGGGTCGGGGCCGAGGCGCTCTTGCGGTGGAACCACCCGACGCGCGGTCGGGTGCGGCCCGACCTGTTCATCCCCGTCGCCGAGGAGACCGGGCTGATCGACGCCGTCACCGCGTGGGTGCTACGCCGCGCCGCCGTCGAACTCGCCCCCGCCCTGCGGCAGCGGCCGACCTTCTACCTGACCGTCAACCTGCCGCCGGCGATGCTGGCGAACGGCCGGGCCTCGCGCGCCCTCGACGCCGCCCCGGTCGACAGCCCGCTGACGCCCGACCGCCTGGTCTTCGAGCTGACCGAGCGGCAACTGCTCGACGGCCCCGCCGACGAGGTCGCCGGCGAGATGCTGTCGTTGCGCGAGCGCGGCGTCCGCTTCGGACTCGACGACTTCGGCACCGGCTACTCGAGCCTGAGTTACCTGCACAAGTTCCACTTCGACATCCTGAAAATCGACAAGTCATTCCTGCCCGGCCCCGACCGCTCCGAGGCGGGGGTCGCCGTGTTGAAGTCGCTCATCGACCTGGGCACGCGGCTGGGCCTGACGCTGATCGCCGAGGGCGTCGAGTTGCCGGCCCAGGCCGACGCGCTCAAGAGCCACGCCGTGCCGTACGCGCAAGGCTGGCTGTACTGCCGCGCCCTGCCGATCGCCGACTTCCTCGACCGCCTGAAGCTGGAAGGGTGAGGTTTCAGGCGAGCCGTCGGCGTGAGCCGGGGGTTTCCGGGCCGGCGAGCGTCGAG
>JANXTD010000192.1 GCA_025352585.1 Fimbriiglobus sp. | reverse complement strand
CGCGGGCGGCAGCCCCACCGGGGCGTCGGCGGCGACTTGCCCCATACTCTGCGAGGTCTTCTTGATCGAGTCCGACACCCACTTGAAGAACGCCTTCAGCGTGTCCGGCTGCAGGTTGGCGAGTTTCACCACCGTCTCGGTGACCCGCTTCAGCGGCTCGGTGATCGCCCCAGGCCCGGCGGCGCAGGCGATGATGTTGCCCAGCTTCTTCGCCTTCAGGCTGTCCGCCGGCCCCTCCCACGAGTCCGTCGGCTGCCCGTCGGTCATCAGGAACACCAGCGGCCGCCAGTCGCCCCTTTGCGTCGGCGTCGATTTGCGCACCTCCTTGTCGATCGCCTGCTCGAGGAGCTTCAACGCCTCCCCCATCATCGTGCTACCGCTCGCGTCGAGCGTCGGCTCACTGAACAGCATCAGCTCGGTCAGCGGGCAGACCTGCTGCGCCCCGCTGTTGAAGGTGATGACCGACAGGAACGCCGTATCGACGGCGGAGGGGTCGCCGCGCAGGTCGGCGAGCAACGCCTTGACCCCCTGCCGCACGGACTCGATCGGCTCGCCGGACATCGAGCCGGAGCAGTCGAGGACCAAATAGACCGGCAGGCGGCGGCCGTCGAACTCGGTGGGCATTGCGGGGGACTCCGTCGGGGGGTTAGGGCAGGGGGGGCGGCACGGGTCAGCCCATCGAGCGGCGGATTTTGGCCGGGCCGCCGGGGCCGGAGACCAACTCGGCCCGGCACGTCGGGCAGACGATCGCGTCGCGGGGGTTCTGCGTCGTACACAGCAGCGTGCCGCAGGGGCACGTGCTCGCGACCGGGTTGTCGCAGAACGGGCACGGCGGGCAGCCGTCGAGGTCGCCGGTGCTCACCGACGACTGCGCGGCGTCGCTGCCGGTCTCGAGGTGCTCGAGCGGGTGCCCGGCGATCGCCTCGTACAGGCCGTCGCGGTCGCGCCGCGCGAAGCGCATCAGGTACGGCTTGCGCGTCTTCTGGCAGCGCGCCTGCAAGAAGACTTGCCGCGGCGTCGGGTCGTACTCAGTGTCCTCGTCGGCGAGTTGCACCCCCGCCGGCAGGCGGTCGAGGCCGCCCGGCTCCGCGTCCGGCTTGACACTGGCCGACTGCACAGACGCCGAGAGCCACAGGAAGAACTTGCGGAAGCCCTCGGGCGTCAGGTCGGTCATCATCAGGCTCACGTCGGCGACGCGGCGCAGCACCGCCGGGTCCACGTCGGGGCCGCAGCCGATGGCGTAGAGGTTCGCCACGCGCGGGCTGTTGGCCCGCCGCATCTCCTCGGCGGCGCGCTCCCAGTCGTCGGTCGGCTGGCCGTCGGTCAGCACGAACACGAGCGGCCGCCAGTCGCCCTTGGTCGTGGCCGTCGTCTTGACCACGTCGCGCTTGATCGACAGCATCAGCAGTCGCAGCGCGGCCCCCAGCGAACTGCCGCTGCGGACGCTGAACTTCGGGGGCGTGAAGTGCATCAGCTCCGTCAGCGGCACCACCTGCTCGGCCTTGCGGCTGAAAGTGATGACGCTGAGGTACGCCGTTTCGAGCGCCATCGGGTCGCCCTTGAGCGAATCGACGAGTGCCTTGACGCCCTGCTCGACGGCGAGCATGGCGGGGCCGGCCATCGACTCGGACACGTCGATGAGCAGGTAGATCGGCAGCCGGCGGCTGAGGTTCACGGGCGTCTCCTGGCTTAAGAAAGGGCCTGGCGGATGCGACTTCCGGCGACTTCCAGTTCGAAGAACGCCGCGTAGGGCGGCAGCGTCGCGGTGATCGACCCCGGCACGCCGTCGGCGAAGCGGAGGACGAGTTCGCCGGACGGGCCGTACAGCGCCCCGGTCGGCGCGACGGTGGTGTTCTCGCTCACGACCTCGGCGAAAATCTCGACGATGCCGCGCATGTCGGCGTGGATTTTGTGGTCCCAGATATCCACGTCGGTGCCGGTGTCGAGGTCGTCAAGCTCCTCCATCTGCCGCTCATCGACCTGGTCGCCGACGCCGATCAACACGCACTTGACCGGCTTCCGCGTGCCGGCGGCGATCTCGCGGCAGAGCTTGGCCGTGTACGCCTTCACCTCGGCGAGGTCGTCGAGCCGGCCGTCGGTCAGGAAGACGTACATGCCGCGCTCGGCGTCGGCGAAGCGCTCGACGAAGTAGCGCACCGCCGGGGTGAGTTTGGTGCCCGCGCCGAAGGGCTTCTCGACCGGCCCGGTCACGGTGAGCGCCTTGCACTGCTCGGCGGTGAAGTCGCCGGAGACCTCGTAGTCGGAGCCGTCGCCGCAGGCCCAGTAGATGACCGTGGTGCCGCCGTCGGCGTCGAGGTTCGCCGCGAGGTACGAGATGAATTCGCGCGCGGCCGGCTCGACGATGTTGGTCGTGAACTTGAGGTG
>JANXTD010000145.1 GCA_025352585.1 Fimbriiglobus sp. | reverse complement strand
GAGGTTCACCTTCGCCGGGGCTTCGGGCGCGGTGGCCGGCTTGGCGGAGGGGCTGCCGGTGGGGTCGATCTCGGCGACGACGGTGCCGATGGCGACGATTTCGCCCTCGGCCACAAGGATCTTCACGACCCCGGCGACCGGCGAGCCGACCGTCTGGGCCGCCTTGTCGGACTCCAGCTCGAAGAGCGGCTCGTCCATCGCGACCGCGCTGCCGGTCGGCTTGTACCACTTGGCGATCTTGCCCTCGGTGACCGACTCGCCCGGCGACGGGACTTTGACCAACTCGACGGCCATGACGTGCATCCCTCAGTGCGGCGTTCTGTCGTGCGCATTCTACGGAACCGGCGCGGGCCGGGGGGCTTTGTCGTTGTGCGGGCGCGCGGCCCCGGTACAATCGCCGCACCCCGCCCGCCCCGCCGCGACCCCAGGACGCCCGCCCGATGACGCTGACCCTGTTGCAACGCGGCTTCCAACCGGGGTTCGCCCCCGGAGCCGGCAACGATTTCAGGGACGCTCTCGAAGCGGCGAGTGTTCTCGTCCGGCTCGTCATCCTCGCGGCGTACCTCGCGGCCCTGGCGACTCACATCGTCGTACTCGTCCAGGCGATGCAAACTCTGCGGGAGGTCCGGAAACGCAACCGCCCGATGGAACCGGGCCTGGTCTGGTTGGCCCTGATCCCGCTGTTCCGACTCGGCTGGCTGTTTCGGGTCGTGACCACGACGGCCGACGCGCTGCACGCTGAGTTTGACGACCGCCAACTGCGCAGGAAGCGCGACTCCGGCGAGGCCTTCGGCATGACCTACGCAACCTTGCTCGCCATTAACTCGGCCGTGGGGACATTAATGGCCTGCACCGCGCTTGTGGGCTGCCTCAACGTTCCGATGATTCTAGTTCAAATCTTGTTTGGGGTGACGTACGCGCGGAAACTTTACGCCGCGAAGCAACGCCTGCGGCGGGACTCCGACGAGCAGGACGACGACTTCGAGGACGACGAGCCGAAGTCGCGCAAGAAGAAGCCGAAGCTCGACGACGGCTTCGAGGAGTACGACGAACCCAAGGGGGGCCGCTGATGCCGACGACACGCCGCGAGTTCCTGGCGGCTGCTGCGCTGACGACGTGTGCCGCTGCGGCGCGGGGCATCGACCCGGTCGTGCGGCCGACGGGGGTGCCGGCCAACAAGGCGATGACGCTGAGCCTCGCGGCGTACAGCTTCCGCCAGGCGCTCGACTTGAAGAAGTCGGCGATGACGCTGTTCGACTTCCTCGACCTCGCCGCGACGCTGCCGCTCGACGCGGTCGAACTCACGTCGTACTACTTCGCCGAGACGACGCCGGCGTACTTGAAGAAGTTGCGTGAGCACGCCGCCGGCAAGAAGCTGGCGATTTCCGGGGTGCCGGTGCGTAGCGACTTCTGCCTGGCCGACCCCGCGAAACTGCGGGCCGAGATCGCCCACGTCCAGGCGTGGACCGACCGCGCCGCCGACCTGGGCGCGGCGACCGTGCGCGTCTTCGCCGGGGACTTGCCCAAGGGCGACACGCTCGAGGCGACCCAGGCCCGCGTCGTCGCCGCGCTCGAGGAGTGCTGTGCCCACGCCGAGAAGCGGGGCGTGCTGCTCGCGCTCGAGAACCACGGCGGCATCACGGCGACCCCGGCGCAGTTACTGGCGCTCGTGAAGCCGGTGAAGTCAAAAGCCCTCGGCGTGAACGTCGATACCGGCAACTTCAAGACGGCCGACCCCTACGCCGACATCGCCGCGATCGCCCCGTACGGCGTCGTCGTACAGGTGAAGACGGAAGTCTTCCCCGGCGGCAAGGTGCAAGACGCCGACCTGGCGAGGGTCGTCGGAATCTTGCGGGCGGCCAACTACCACGGCGCGGTCGTGCTGGAGTACGAGGCCAAGCCCGACGCGAAGCTGGCCGTGCCGAGGCACCTCGCGGTGCTGCGGAAGCTGCTGGACGCGTAACTCTTGGCGAGCCGCCTGCGTCAGCGGGCGGGTTCTCGGCCTGCGAGCGCCTAGAACCCGTCCGCTGACGCAAACGGCTCGCCAAGAATTCGCCTGCGGCGGAGCCGAAGAGATCACCCCCGGAGCTTGCCCCATGACTCGCGTCGCCCTGCTCGTGCTGCTGTGCCTCCCCGGTTTCGCGTCGGCCCAGGAGCCGGCGAAGGGCTGCAAGTTGCGCTGGTTCGGCAACTCGTACTTCCAGCTCGAGACTGTCGGCGGCAAGTCGGTCGTCTGGGATCCGCACGCCATCCCCGCGCTGAACCCGCCGCAACTCGCCGCCGACATCCTGCTGCTGAGCCACGAGCACTCGGACCACACGCAGTTGCAGATGATCAAGGACCGCAAGGCGGCCCGCGA
>JANXTD010000140.1 GCA_025352585.1 Fimbriiglobus sp. | reverse complement strand
GGCGTACTTCGACGACTCGCGCCGCAAGGCGACCCAGGACGCCGGCCGCATCGCCGGGCTGGACGTGCTCGACATCATCGACGAGCCGTCGGCGGCGGCCCTGGCGTACTCGTTCCAGGTCGTCCCCGCCGGCGAGAACCTGTCCGACGAGCCGCGCACGGTCCTCGTCTACGACCTCGGCGGTGGCACCTTTGACGTGACGCTGGTGAAGCTCGGCAAGAAGCGCTTCCAGGTGCTCGGCATCGAGGGCGACGTGCAACTCGGCGGCAAGGACTGGGACGACCGCGTCGTCCGCCACGTCGCCGAGGTCTTCCGCCAATCCCACGGCACCGACCCCCTCGCCGACCCGCAGTCGCTGGCGATGCTGCAAGCGAGCGTGGAGCGGGCCAAGCGGACGCTGTCGAAGCTGGAGCAGGCGAGCGTGACCGTCGCCCACGCCGGCTTGAAGATGCAGGTGCCGCTGAGCCGCGCGGAGTTCGAGTCGCTCACCGCCGACCTGCTGCTGCGCACGCGACTCACCACGCTCGAAGTCTTGGAGACGGCGAAGACGACGTGGGAGCAGGTCACGAAGGTGCTGATGGTCGGCGGCTCGACGCACATGCCGGCCTGCCGACACCTGTTGCGCGAACTCTCGGGCAAGGAGCCGGACCGGTCGCTGGCGGTGAGCGAAGTCGTGGCCCGCGGCGCGGCGATCCACGCGGGCATTCACGCCGCCCGCGCGGCCCGCGCCGCCGGGAGGCCGGCCGACGACGCGCTGGCCGACGTGGTCGAGATCAGCGTCAACGCCCACAGTTTGGGCGTCGAAGTCCGCGTCGGCGGCGACCGGCTGAACAACAAGCTCATCGCCAAGAACACGCAACTCCCCGCGGCCGCGAGCCGGGTCTACTTCACCGCCAAGCCGAACCAGACGCGCGTGCGGGTCCGGGTGCTGCAAGGCGAGGCGCACCAGGCGGCGGCGTGCATCCCCGTCGGCGAGTGCTGGATCGACGGCCTGCCGCCGGACCTGCCGCGCGGCGCGCCGGTGCAAGTGAGGTGCGGCGTCGGCGCGAACAGCCTCATTGAGGTGATGGCGCTCGACATGACGAGTGGCCGGCTGGCCCGCGCCGAGATTCGCCGGCAAGGCGGCCTCACCGACGCCGACATCGCCTCCGAGGCGGCGTACGTCGCCGGGTTGGAGATTCAATGACCGGGTATCGGGTGTGGGGTATGGGGTATGGCCGAACCGGCGGGGGCGGATGGGGTTTTGGTCTGACCATACCCCACACCCGATACCCCACACCCGGTTCGGGCAGTCGTACAATCACCCCGTACGCCACGACACAACTCCGCCTGAACTGAGCCACCCGTGAACACCCCCACGCCCGCCGGCCGCGTCCTCACGGTGAACGGCGGCTCGTCGAGCGTCAAGTTCGCCTTCTACGACGCCGGCGACCCGCCGCAGCTCGTCCACCGCGGCAGCGTCGAGCGCACGGACTCGACGGACTGGCTCGACGCCCTCGAACGTGACGGGCACTTGGCCGGCCTGGCAGCCGTGGGGCACCGCGTCGTCCACGGCGGGGCCAAGCACTTCGACCCGCAGTTGGTCACGCCCGAACTCCTCGCCGACTTGCGGCAAGCCACGCCGCTCGACCCCGCGCACCTGCCGGGCGAACTCGCGCTGATCGAAGCGATTGCGAAGCGCTTGCCCGGCGTGCCGCAAGTCGTCTGCTTCGACACGGCCTTCCACCGCGACTTGCCCGCCGTGGCGAAGCGGCTGCCGATCCCGCGCCGGTACGCCGACGCCGGCGTGCATCGCTACGGCTTCCACGGGCTGTCCTACGAGTACCTGCTCGCGGAACTCGGCCGCATGGCCGGGGCGACGGTTGCGAACGGCCGCGTCGTCCTCGCGCACCTCGGCAACGGCGCGAGCCTCGCGGCGGTGCGCGGCGGCAAGTGCGTGGACACGACGATGGGCTTCACCCCCACTGGCGGCCTCATGATGGGCACGCGGAGCGGCGACCTCGACCCCGGCGTCTTGGTTCACCTCGCCCGCAGCGGCATGACGGCGGACCAGATCGACGACCTCGTCAACCGCCGCTCCGGGCTGCTCGGCGTCTCCGGCACCACGTCCGACCTGCGCGAGATCGTGGCCCGCATGGCGACCGACCCGGCCGCGCACGAAGCGTTCGAGTCGTTCTGCTACTCCGTGCGCAAGGGGGTCGGCGCGATGGCGGCGGCGCTGGGCGGCCTCGACACGCTCGTCTTCTCCGGCGGCATCGGCGCGAACTCCCCCGAAGTCCGCGCTGCGGTCTGTGACGGCCTGGGCCACCTGGGGATCGACTACGGCCTCGCCAATAACGCCGCTAACGAGTTGCTGCTGTCCGCCTGTCTGGACTTCCCGGTGATGGTCTACGCCATCCCGACCGACGAGGAAGTCACCATCGCCCGCCACGCCTACGCCGTGCTCAGCGGCCAGCCGGTGACGCCAATCGCCCCTGCCCTGATGGGCGTCACCGACGAACTGCTCCGCGACATGGACGGCTACTGGCGGGCGGCCAACTTCCTCTCCGTCGGCCAAATCTACCTGCTCGACAACCCGCTGCTCAAACTGCCGCTGACGCACGCCCACGTCAAGCCGCGCCTCCTCGGCCACTGGGGCACCACGCCGGGGCTGAACCTGCTCTACGTCCACCTCAACCGCGTGATCAGGCAGTACGACCTCGACGTGTTGTTCGTCGCCGGGCCGGGCCACGGCGGGCCGGGGGTCGTCGCCAACGTCTACCTCGAAGGCACCTACACCGAGGTCTACCCCAAGGTCACCGAGGACGAGGCGGGGATGCGGCGGCTGTTCCGGCAGTTCAGCTTCCCCGGCGGCATCGGCAGCCACTGCACGCC
>JANXTD010000113.1 GCA_025352585.1 Fimbriiglobus sp. | reverse complement strand
CTAGCCGACGCCGCGGCCCGCCTCCGGGAGACGGGGCGGCCCGCCGGGAGGGTCCGCCGGCAGGAGGGCCGCTGGCTGGTCCGACAGGAGCGGGTGGAGGCCGCCGACCCGGCCCTCCCCTTCGCCCCGTCCGTGGCCGGGGGGCAGAAGTTCCCGGCCCTGGTGGTGACGGCCGGCACGCCCCTGGAACCCGTCCGGGCCACGCTGCGGGAACTCGCGGCGGCCCTGCTCGCGGTGTCGCTCGCGGTGTGGCTGGCCGCCGCCGCCGCGGGCCGGGCCGTCTGCCGGTGGGCCTTGCGGCCCGTCGCCCGGATGGCGGACGCCGCCCGCGGCATGACCGCCGCCGACCTCGGCGAGCGGCTGCCGGCGGCTACGGCCCAGGACGAGTTGGCCGACCTGGGGCTGGCGTTCAACGCCCTGCTGGGGCGGGTGGAGGAGGCGTTCGAGCGGCAGAAGGGCTTCACCGCCGAGGCGTCCCACCAACTCCGCACGCCGCTGACCGCCCTGCTCGGGCAGGTGGAGGTCGCCCTGCGGCGGGAGCGGGACGGGGACGAGTACCGGCGGGTGCTGGAGTCGGCCCGCCGCCAGTCCGACCGGCTCCGCAAAGTCGTCGAGTCGCTGCTGTTCCTGGCCCGCGCGGACGCCGACGCCCCGCTGCCGGGCCGGGAGGCGGTGGACCTGGGCGGGTGGCTCCCCGAGCACGTCCGCACCGCCTGGTCGGCCCACCCCCGAACCGGCGACATCCGCGTCGAGGCGGCCCCCGCACGGGCGGACGTTCACCCGGTGCTGCTGGGCGAGTTGGTGGACGTGCTGGTGGGCAACGCGGTGAAGTACAGCCCGCCGGGGACGCCGGTCACCGTGCGGGTCGGGCCGGTCGGGGCCGGGGTCGAGTTGTCGGTCGAGGACGCCGGGATGGGGGTGGGCGAGGCGGACGCGGCCCGCATCTTCGAGCCGTTCGTCCGGACGACGGAGGCCCGCCGCCGGGGGGTGGAGGGGTCGGGCCTGGGGCTGTCGGTGGCGAGGCGGGTCGCGGACGCCCACGGCGGCAAGCTCGTGGTGGCCAGCGTGTTTGGCAAGGGGAGCCGCTTCACGCTCCGACTGTCCGCGAGCCGTGACGCCCCGCACACGACATGAAGGCGAGGGGGCGGGCACGGCGATGCCCGCCCGGCGTCGTTGGACAGGGCGGCCCCGGCAAACGGGGCGAGCGAGAAGTAGACCCCCGTCCGGGCGGTCCCCAGGTGCCGCAGGGCCAGCACGATGCACGCCAGGCTCACGCCGTAGCCGGTTAGGCCCACGGCACCGGCGGCCAGGCGGTCGGCGGGGGCGGCAGGTGCGACCCGGCGAGGAGGGCCACGGCCTGTTCACGCCGCCCGCCGCCAGCCCCTTCGCGCAGGACACCGCCGCTGATGAAGGCCATCCCCAGGGCGATGCGGCGGTCGAAGTTCTCCCGGAACACGAACCACGCCAGCGACCTCGACAGGGCGTCCGCCCACACCCACGGCGGCGAGGCGGTGGGGGCCATGAAGGTGGTCGGCTGCAACCTGACCGCCCGAGCGTCGAAGGGGGCTGGACGGGTGCGACGGCGAGGCGTTCGACGCCGCCGTGACGGCGGGCTGCGGGGGGACGGGTGCCCGCTGCTGCTCGTTAAACCGAGGGCGGGCTGGGAATCCTCGACCCCAGGGGGTTGCCGCCCGACCGGTCCAGCGGGGTCCGCGACCTGATCGAGCGGAAGGTGAAGCGGCTGCTGGCCGTACTGTGATTGCGGGTTACCGTCGGGTGTTGATTTCGCGATATGTATCGGCGGGTGACGTTCACCCGCCGCCCGAATCACGCCGGAGGCGGGTCACAGGGTACGGGTCGAATGTCACCACGCACTGACCTCTGGGATATTCGCTGTCATGGCCGGGCCGCGAGCAATCGGTCGAAAGAGTTGAGGCGATAATATGACATCAGCCGTGGCGGAAAGGGTGCCTGGCAATGTCGTCCCGGTCCGGTGATAGGGGAGGAGGTTCGACCCGAGGTCAACCGGACCGAATTGGGAGGCCGTGCCGGTAGCCCTGGTCTTGCCGGTCCAAATCGCTAAACAGAGCATAGATTCCGTGCCGAAGAAGATCGTATGTTCCGCCGCGTCGTGTCTCTGCTGCTCTTACTGTGCGTGCTGCTGACCCAGTTAGCCACCACGCTCGCTCACGCACATTGCGGCAGTCAGCCAGCCGGACACGACCTCCGTCCGCACGTCCACACGAATTCCGCTCTCGCCGGCCCTCGGCACGACCATAACGCCGGTGACCACAATCACGGCCACGGTGGTCATCACGACGATGTCCTAGACGACGTTGCCCCCGATGCTCGTGGGACCCCACTGGCAACGTCGCCCGCGCCGCCGTCCGACCACGACGCCGATGCGATCTACGTCAACGCCACGGATGCCGTCGCCGCCGAGCGTTCGGAAGTTCTCAACGGGTCGTCCGACTTGTGGACGGCATCGGCCTGTGGTCTGTTCGCGAAGGCGGGGGACCATCCGCCGGCCCGTCCGGTGGTTTGCGGCCACCCACCGCCGCAGCGCAGTGACTCCTGCCCTCTCTATGTCAAGCACCTCGCCCTGCTAATTTAGCACCGCACCGGAGGGCCGACGCAGCCATTGCGGTCGGAGCCTCGCCTTCTCGCGTAACGCTCGTCGTCGCCTTCACCCCATCGTGTTGGCGTTGGCGACCGCACCCCGACCACTTCCATGATCTCGACCCGGCTGTGCGTCCGGTCGAATGACATCCGGTCCGGAACTCTTTCGTACTCCGCACGACGCGGAGGGTGGTGACCATGCGTGCGTTCTCGAAATCCCTGGCGTTCGGGCTGACCGCCCTCATAATCGCCGGCTGCACGACCCCGCCTCGGCCCCCGGCCCCGGCGACCCGCGCCGCCTCCGGTGGAATTGCCTCGTCCGTCGTCCAGGCCGGGTATTTCGCCGCCGACACCGACCCCGGAGAGGGGCTGCCCACGCAGAAGGGACCCGGCGGGGGGCCGCCGGCCTCACCCCCCGCGAAAGCCATCGGGTTGGGGCTACAAGACCTCATCAACCTGACCGTCGAGCGGCACCCCAGGCTCGCCCAGGTGGCGTGGGCGGTCGAGACGGCCCGAGGCAGGGCGCTGCAAGTCGGCCTGTACCCGAACCCGACGCTCAGCGTGACCGGCGACGAACTCGGCGACCGCACGGGGCCGGGAGGCATCTGGACCGCCCCGTACTTCAGCCAGGAGATCGTCACCGGCAACAAGCTCGGCCTGTCGAAAGCCGCCGCTCTGAAGGAAGTGGATCAGGCCACCTTAGGCATCGTGTCCGAACGCTACCGCCTCTTCACCGACGTGCGGCAAAATTTCTTCGAGGTCGTCACCCTCCAGCGGCGGGCCGAAGTCCTCGGCGAACTCATCGGCTTGGCCGAGAAGTCCGTCGAGAACGCCAACAAGTTGCTCAAGGCGAAGGAGGGCAGCGAACTCGACGTGGTGCAGCTTGAAGTCGATCTGGAACGCTACCGGGCCGACCTCGAAGCCACGAACCGGACGCTGCCCGCCGCGTACCGCCGGCTGGCCGCGAGCGTCGGCGTCCAAGACCTGCCGGACTCCGCCGTCGTCGGCGACCTCGACACCCCGCTGCCGGACTACGACCTCGAACGCCTCCGCGTCTACGTCCTCGGCATCCACCCGGAAGTCCGGTCGGCCCAGGTCGGGGTCGAGCGCGCCCAACTGCTGCTGAGGCGGGCCGCGGTGGAGCCGATCCCGAACGTCACCCTCGGCACCGGCTACGTCCGCCAGAACCAGAACAGGTCCGACGACTGGGTCATCGCGGCGAGCATCCCGGTGCCGCTGTTCAACCGCAACCAGGGCAACGTCTTCGCGGCGAAGGCCCAGGTCGGTGAGGCCGTCAACGCGGTGGGCCGCGCCCAGAACGACCTCGTCGGGCGGCTGGCGTCGTCGTTCGCCACCTACGCCGCCGCGCGAAAGCGGGCCGAGAAGTACAAGTCCGCGATCCTGCCGAGGGCCGAGCAGAGTTACCAACTGTCGCTGAAGGCGTACCAGGGCGGGCAGTTCGAGTACCTGCGGGTACTCCAAGCCCAGCGTGCCGTGGCAGAAGCCCGCCTGGAGTACCTTCGCTCTCTCGGCGAGATGTGGCGGTCGGCCAGCGAGATCGCCGGGCTGATGCTCGAAGACCAGTGGCCCCTCGCCCTCGCCCCGGTCGCCCCGACACCCGAGAGGAAGCAGCCGTGAACACCGTTCGTCTCTTCAAACCCCTTGCCCTCGTCGCCGCCTTGGCGGGGGTTGGGGCCGCCGGGTACTCCTCCCGCGACCACTGGCTGCCCCTGCTGCTGCCGCCCAAGCCCGCCGAGCGAGCGGAAGCCGACGGCGAGGCCGTCGCGCCGACCGGCAAGGTCATCGTCAGCGAGCAGGCCCAGACGAACCTGGGCCTGACGGCCAAGCCGTTGAAGGCCCAGACGTACTGGAAGACCATCCCGGTGCCGGGCATGGTCG
>JANXTD010000037.1 GCA_025352585.1 Fimbriiglobus sp. | reverse complement strand
GGGCGTCACGCCATGATACGGCCCACGCCGACGGGCCGAAGTGACCCAGTCGTGACGACGCCCCGCTAGCGGCGGCTGTCGGGGGTCGCCTTGGGCCGGTCCTGGTCCTTGTTGACGCCCTTCGAGCTGTTGTTAGTGCAGCCGGCGGCGGCGAGGGCCAGCGTCACGGCGGTGAGGGCGAGGCGCGTCAGCTTCATGGGGGGGCGTTCCGTGAGGGGTGGAAATGCGCGAAGCCGGCCGGGGGTACCGGTCGGCTTCGCGGGTTCGCCGGGGCGAAGTTACTTGCTGGTGCCGGCGGTGACGACGGTGGACTTGGTGACGGTGGTGGCGGTCGGCTTGGTGTCGCAGCCGACGACGGTGACAACGGCGAGGGCGGCGACGGCGGCGAGGATCTTCTTCATGGGGACTCCTAAAGTCAAATGGGCCGCGCTGCGAAGTGCGGCGGGCCGGGGGTTCTGCGGAGGCTTCGACCGGTCGTTGCCGACCGGGTCGCAGTGTCGAGAGCGTCTCGGCTGCGTCCTCACGGCAATAGATACAAACTGCCCGCCGTTATTCCCGGAAAAATCCCGCCGCCCGCCGGATCGCCGTCGGGCGGCGGCGGCGGCCAGAATTGTCCGCGCCCAAGTCCCCGGCCAATCGCCGGTTACGCCTCGCAACTTCCTGGCCGCGGGAATAAAACCGTCGGGGGCGGGGTCGTTGAAGTCGGGCGAGGGGTGACCGAATGGCGCTGGCCGAAGCGAGCCTCCGCGAACTCGTCGCGGAGCACTACGACTCGCTTTACCGGTACGCCTTCCGGCTCAGCGGGTCGGCGGCCGACGCGGAGGACTTGACCCAGGACGCCTTCGGCAAGGCGATCACGCGGCACGCCCAACTGCGCGACCCGACGAAGGCCCGCGGCTGGCTGTTCCGCATCCTGCGCAACGGCTACCTGCACCGAGTTCGGGATGAGCGCCGGCGCAAGTTCGTTTCGCTCGACAGCGTCGGCGAACTTCCCGCGGAGCCGCCGGAGTCGCCGCCGGACATCGACCCGGCGAGGCTGCAAGATGTGCTCAACGAACTCGACGAGCCGTTCCGCACGCCCTTGATCTTGTTTTACTTCGAGGACTTCAGTTACCGCGAGATCGCCGAGCAGATGGACTTGCCGATCGGCACGGTGATGTCAAGGTTGGCGCGGGCGAAGGGGTACCTGCGGACACGACTAACCCCGCCGGCCGCGGACGACTAACACGAAGAAGGGGCGACACGATGGACCGGAACTTGGCAATCGCCTTGCTGGCGTTCGACCGGCCCGGCGCGGCGAGTGAGCTGCCGCCGGCCGAGCGGGCGGCGTTCGACGCTTTCGTCGCCGCCGACCCGGCGCTGGCCGATTACGCCCGCCGCCGCGCCGCCGAGGACGCGACGATTGTGCTGGCGATGGCCGCCGTCGCCGTGCCGAGTTTAGCCAAGTCGCGCGCCCTGGGCCGGCTGCTGGCCCGCCGCTCCGCGACGATTTGGCGGCAGCGCTTGACCGCCGCCGGAGTCGCGGCGACCGTGCTGCTGGCCGGCGGCCTGAGCCTCGGCGTGACGCACTCGCTGCGGCCTGCGGTCGACGGCGACGCTGCGGCGATCGTCAACGAGCGGGCGATCGAGGCCCCGGAGCAGGCGGTGCGGGCGTTCCTGGCCGGCCGCGGCTTGCCGGCCGAGTTGCCGGCCGAACTCGACTACGCCCGCTACCTCGAACACGGCACGCAGGAGTTGCAAGGCCGCGACGTGGCCGTGATTACGTTCGTGATCGGTCAGCCCGACAACCGCCTCGACTACGTTAAGGTGTACGTCGTCACTGAGGCGCAGTTCAAGTTCGACGGCCTTCGCGCGGCGCAGTCGAGCCTCTGCACGACGACGGTGCTGACCGACCCCGGCACCCCCGGCGTGCGCTGGGTGCTGGTCCACACGTCGCCCACCCTGGAGCCGTTCCTGAAGCCGCAGCGCACCGTCACGCAAGCCCGGTGACGCCTACAATGGGTTGCCCGCCCCCACCTCGAACCGGGAGTCGCCGTGAAAGTCAGTATCCGCTACTGCTCGTCCTGAGGGTACGAGCCGCAGGCGCTCAGTTTGAGCGGCCACCTGTTGAGCGGCTTCAAGCGCCGCCTGAGTGAGTTGACGCTGATCCCCGACACCGGCGGCTGCTTCGAGGTGACGATGGGCGGCGACCTCGTCTACTCGAAGCTGGCGACCGACGAGTTCCCGGACACCGCCGCGATGCTCGACGAGTTCACCCGCCGGCTCAAGGCGAAGTGACATGGCAAGAGTCGTCGTGACGGCCCGCGTCGAGGGCCCGCCAGTACTCCGGCCGGCCGGTTGAACCCGACTGGCACCCGCCCTTCGAGGCCGAGACCCCCGGCCCGGCCGCCGGCGGCTGCCCGTTCGCCCACCGCCCGCCCGAGGATCGGCCCCGCCCCGGTCAAAGGCGGGCGACAGCGTCGTGTTCCGGGCGGAGATGGACCTGATCGTCGGGCTGACGGCGTGCTCTGCCGAGCTGTGCAACAACGGCTCGTTCAAGCCCATCGACTACGAAGTGCTGCCGCCAGTTTGATTCGGAAGTGGGTTGCGGCTGTAGTCTACCATACGTGGCACTAACAACGACGAAAATTAGCCGACTGTAAATAGCAGCTGCGAGCATGTTCTAGGACTAAGAATTATTGAGCGGGTAATTCCATTGAAGTAGATAGTTGCTACATGTGCCATCTGGGCTATTAAGAAGACCCGTTAGGTATCCTCCGCCACCTGTCTTCGACAAGAGGTAGTTGCAACTGTTGCCTATGCTAAACTTGGCGATCCGCCTGTACGCCCGTGAGGGAAGTCTAAGTTCCCAAAGCTCGTTTCCTGTACAAGCAATTAAGAATTGATCCGCTTTAAGTCGTATAAGGCCACCGGCGTTAATCAGATTGTACTCAGGCGACGATACGATGCCGTCAAACTGTTCTGTATTGACTAAAGCTAGCCCTTGACTACCGATCAGGAACGTCGCGCCTGCGAGGTGCAACGCGGAATGGGCCGCGGCGGGCGGATAGTTCAGAAACAGGAGTTCTTGCTTGCCGAGCCGATCAGGTGTGAGTACAGCACAAGGGGTTATAATTTCATGCACGCCCCACGGACAGCCGTTTGAGAACACCCACACGCCACCACCGGCTCCGGCGATCACCCGTACGTTTCCGATAAAGCCCCCAGCAACGCACTGAACTACACGATCACGAACTCGGGCTATCCCTGCATGGCGGGCGAAATACACCCAGCCATCTCGTGTCACAACGGGGTTGTTTGAACAGTTCGGAAAATTTAGCCACTGGGTGACGGACGGCGTCTCGAGGTTCGCCAGCGCGATGCCCTCCGGCAGGGTGAGTAGCAAGCGGCGTGGTGCAAGTTCGACCGCCCCTTGCAAACCGTGCGGCAGGCCGGACATGGCTACCCGTACCTCGAAACCCATGACGGCTTCCACGACGAGAGGCTCTGACCAAAGTGGCGGTGCAAAAACGAGGTCCGGGATCTTGCGTGTGGGCGGCCCGAACAGATCGATTAACGGGGTGTGCGCCACGCCACGCCGAGATGCGTTCTTTAAGCATTGAAGCAGCAATTCCGCGGGGGGGACGAACCCAGATAACATCGCCTCGAAGTGTTCTTGGGTGAGACAGATCACTGACAGCGGGTCACCGTCTTTGAGATCCTTGATCGCGTCTGCCGTGAACCCAGCCATCGACAAGAACACGCCGACGGTGCCCTGAAGCCGCTGGCGGAGCCGCTTTTGCAACTTCGCGAGTGGCCCAAGGTCCGTTTTCGTCGCCTCCCACTTTGCCTCAACGACAAAATGCCTGCTCTCGATCTCGAACCCGACATCGATCTCGCCGTGGCTGCGTATATCCGACTCGGCACTGATGCCCCAGCATTCCAGCAAGTCAGCGATCAAGCCGTTCAGTCGCTGGCCCCGCGATTGTGGGGTGAGTCCGTATAGTTCCTGCATCGGGCCGTATTCGCTAATCAACAACCATAGTCGAAGCGGATCACGAAGGTTCATCATCGGCTCCACATAGTTTCGAGGCGCGCCCAACGACTAAGCTCAGCCGTGACGGAGGGCCGGTGGGCACTCCGGGGCTCGCGGCCTCCCGGCCCCCCTATCTCTGCTGTAGCAAATAGTATGGCCCTCACGCCCCGCCCCGGTTTCGTTGAGGTGCCGCCTTGCCGAACTCTTCATCAGTGCCCGCTTGCGTGAGCCGTCGCACTTTTGAGCAGGCCGCGCTGCTGTGTTGACGGGCGACTCCGAGGCAGAGTAACCGACCCGCACGGGGATGTCAACGACCCCGCGCCGGAGGGACTGCGGCAATCCTCGAGCCGGGCTGTAGCCGCAAGTACCCGCCCCGGTTTAAGCGAGTGCCCACGGACCTCCTGGCTCCAGCGGCCTACAATTCCGGCATAGTATCGTCCGAACCCCGCCCCGTCACCGAAAGCAGTGTGCCCATGACCGCCGCCCCCGCCAAGACGCGCCTGACCGACTACGCCTCGTGCGCCGGCTGCGCCGCCAAGCTGCCGCCGACGGGCATCGGCGAGGTGCTCAGTTACTTGCCCAAGGTCACCGACCCGCGGCTGCTCGTCGGCACCGAGACCCACGACGACGCGGGGGTGTTCCAACTCACCGACGAGATCGCCATCGTCCAGACGGTCGATTT
>JANXTD010000030.1 GCA_025352585.1 Fimbriiglobus sp. | reverse complement strand
GACCTCCCAGGATGCACGAGGTGCCCATGAGAATTGCCACGCGACGCGCGGTCCCCCACTTGGCGGTGTGGACGCTCCTCCTGACCCTGGGAGTTGCCCCGGCACAGGACGATCCGAAGCCGGGTGACGCACCCCCGAAGCCGACGCCAGTCGTCGCCTTCTTCAGTTCCTCGGTTGCGTTCGATCTGAAGGCGAAATTCAACGTGAAAGTGACGCCAATCACGCAAGAGCCGACGTACCTGGCGAGTCTCAGCACTCGGATCAACAACGAAAACTCTTTCTATTCATACCTTCATAACCCGACTGAGAAGCCTCACACCGTCAACGTTTATCTCGAAGCGGGGGACGAGTCGCCTCGCGTCTTGATCGGGCAAACGGCCACGCCGATCGAGGTCGGGCCTCTCCAGACGCTCCGCTTCGACCTGTCTCCCGCGAAGCCGGCCACGCCGCCAGTCGCGGTGCCTGCCGCCGCCGGCGAGAAGCTGAAGGACGGCGAGCCGGAGGCCTTCAAGCCGCGGGGCGTCAAGTTACCTCCCGGCATGAAGTACCTGTACATTCGCGCGCTCGCCAGTAACGCGAAGCTCGGCACGGCCGTCGTCACGGAGAACTCGAAGGTCGAGGTCAACGACAAGGCCCCCGAGTTCGAGTACGACATCAAGTCGTCGAACAACTCGGTCACGGTCGTGGTGACCTACGAGGCGAAAGCCCGACGGCTGAGCAACTCGCCGGTGAAGATCCGCCTGGACATGCGGCCGGACTTGAACGGCCAGTTGATACCGAAATCCCTGCTGAAAGGGACGTTCGAGGCGGAGTTGCCCGCACTCGAAGACAAGGACGCGAAAGTGACGGCGACGCTGATCGCGGAGGGCGTCCAGTTCAAGTCCGGGAGTACCGAGTCGGTGGCGACGCTCGCGGTCACGACCGACGGCTACAGCCGCGACCTGGTCTTCAAGACGGACTTCAACGGCAAGGACACGAAGCTGTTCGGGGAAAGCAAGCCGTCGAACGTGCGGCTCTCCGCGAAATTCCAAGAGCAGGGCAAGCCGGTGACGGTCAGCGTCGAGGCGGAGGACAAGCCGGTCGAGCTTCTCATTGACCGCGTCGGGGACGGGATGAAATTCGAGACCCTTCGGAAGTTCGCCACCGACCGCAGCCGAGAACTGTACCTGCACGTCGGCGACGACGGCGTGATCGGGCTGACGCCGGTCGTCAAGGACTGGACGGTCGAGTTCCCGACGGCCCAGGTCGCCGGCAAGCGGGCCTTCGCCGTCCGCGTCGCCGGCGGCGAGCCGTCGCCGAGGCAGACCCTGACCATCGACCGCACGCCGCCGGAGGGGGTGAGGTTCGTCGCGCCGCTGCCGAAGGCCGTTTTACCCGTGAGCACGGAAATCGGACTCGTCGCGGAGGGCAGCGACCCCGACTCCGACATTGCCAGCGTCTTCTTCTTTACGGGCGAGACGCCGCCCGGCCCCGACGGCAAGCCGGCCGCCGGAAGTCGCGTCATTCCCGGCGACGCGGTCAAGGACAAGCCGGGGACGTACAAGTCGAAGGAGCTTCTGCGGCTGCCCGAGGCGAAGGGCGAACTGCGACTCGGGGTCGTCTTCTTCAACAGGGTCGGGCTTTCGACGGTCGCCGACATGACGCAGTACGTCAGCGTGCCGCCACTCCCTGGGGCCGACAAGCCGACGACGGGGTCAATTATCGGTCGCGCCGTCCAGGCCGGGCGGCCGCAGCCGGGGCTGCCGGTCACCCTGAGCGACGCGGCCGGGAAGGTCGTCAAGGAGACGAAGTCCGACGACGCCGGCAAGTTCGAGTTCAAGGAACTCGCGCCCGGCAATTACACCGTCGTGGCCGTGAAGAGGATCGACGCCAACGCCAGCGGCAAGGCGACCGTCGAGGTCAAGGCGGCCAAGGAGCCGACGCAAATCCCGGCCCTCGTGATCAAGCGGTAGTCGCCCCGACACACCCTCCCGCGTGGCCCGGCCGACTCGGCCGGGCCGCTTCGTTCGCCGACGCGGCCGGCCTGGCGGTTGTCGGCGGCGGTTTCTCATGCTATTTTGAACCGTACTCGCCCGAGTTGGTCACAGGGCCGCCCCTGGGAGTCGGACATGCCCCCGCGAAGCCACGTTTACGACAAAGGCGTCGAGCCCGTGCCCGGCTACCGCCTCACCGACTACCTCGGCGGCGGAACCTTCGGCGAAGTCTGGAAGACGATCGACCTCTCCACGAGTAAGCACTTCGCGCTCAAGATCATCGACCTCTCGTACAGCTCCAGCGCCCTCAAGGAGTTGCGGGCACTCAAGCTCGTGATGAACCTGAACCACCCGAACTTGGTGCCGATCACGAAGGCGTGGCTCAAGGACAAGCACGGGCAGTCGCTCGACCTGCACACCGTCGATCTGGTCCGCCAGAAGGGCAAGCTGAAGCTGCTGCTGATCCTCATGGGCCTCGGCGAGAGGAGCCTGAGCGCGAGGCTCAAGGAGGTCAACCGCGTGGCCGGCGGCGACGCGGACGACGACGAGCCGATCACGCGCGGCATCCCGCCCGCGGAACTGACCAACTACATGCTCGGGGCCGCCAAGGGGATCGACTACCTCAACGCCGCCCGGCACGAGGGCGTCGACCCGGCCAGCGACGGCCCGATCGTCCACTGCGACATCAAGCCCGACAACATGATGATCGTGGCCGGCACCGAGGTGCAAATCGCCGACTGCGGCGTCGCGGTGTCGCTGAACCAAGACACGCGCAAGACGGTGTCGGTGGCGTTCTCCGCGGTCTACGCCCCGCCGGAACTCTCGGCGAACCGGCCGAGCACCGGCACCGACCAGTACTCGCTCGCCATCAGTTACTACGAGCTGCGCACCGGCCGGCGGCCGTTCCCGGACGGCATGAACCCGCTCGAGATGATGACGGCGCACTCGCTGGGCGACCTCGACTTGGCGTCGCTGACGCTGACGGAGGGGGAGCGGAAGGTTCTCAAGTGGGCGACCTCGCCGCGCATCGCCGAGCGCTACCCGACCTGCCTGGACATGGTCAAGCAGATCGAGCGGGCGATCGAGGGGCTGACGCCGCGGCCGCCGGGCGACTTGCCGCAGAAGTCCGCGCCGCTGCTGCTCGTCCCGGCCCCGCCTTCCGGGCCGGCCGCGTACCCCGCGCCCCGCGCCCCGGCCCCAGGCGACACGCAGGAGCACCGCGTCGATCTGTTCACGCCGCCGCCGATCGCCGGCGCGTCGGGCGGGAGCGACCCGTTCGTGTTGGTTCGGGCGGCGAAGGCCCCCGGCAGCGAGTCGGACATGGCCGCCGTCGAGGGCGACGTGATCGGCCGCAAATTCGCGTTTGCGGAGCTGGACTCGGAGTTACAGGAGATCATCCGCGGCTCGCAAGCCGTCGCCCACCCCGCGACCCGGACGCCGTACGTCGAGCCGGCCCCCCGCCCGACGCAGCCGACGCCGCCCCCGGCCGTGGTCGATCTGGCCGAAACCGTCATCCGCCTCGACACCGACCCGAAGCCGGTCGAACCCGAACCCAAGCGTGGGCGGCGCGGCAGGCGGGAGGTGTCGGTGTACGACAACACCATCGTGCCGGGCGGTGGGTTGCGCCTTCAGCCCTCCGCGAAGCTCGGCGACCCGCCGGCGTCGGACTCGGCCCCGTGGAACGGCCGGCCGGCCGGCGGCAAGAAGTCGCCGGCCCTGCTCGTCGGCGTCACCGTCGCGGTCCTCACCGCGATCGGCGGCGGTGCCGTGGCGATCAAGCTGATGACGACCGGCGACAGCGTCGTGACGGCCCCAACCGAGCCGACGCGCGACCCCGAAACGCCAACGACCGACCGCGACACGAGGCCGACCGAGCGCGACGCGGGCACCAAGCCGACGGGCATCGGCCAGCCGCCGCCGACGGCGCGGCAAGTCTTCGACACGCAGTTGGCGGCGCTGAGTCCGCCTTACGGGAACAACGCGGGTCTGGCGAAACTCTTCGAGGCGTCCGGGGACGACGACTCGTTCCGCAGGGCGTTGCTGACGAAGTTGTTCGCGGACAGTTCGCGCCTCGCCGAACTCGCGGACTTCGCCACGTCGCCCGACCGGTGGGCCGCGTTCGACGAGCCGCGCCGCGTGGACCTCGCCAACGCCTGGTACGAAGACCGCCTGCGCCGCCCCTACGACAAGGCCGTGGCGGGCTTGGAGGCGACGCCGAACCCCGCGCCCGGCGAGTTGGCTGGGTTTCGCGACGCCTTGGCCCTGCCGACCGCTGCCAAGCTCGACGCCGTGATCCCGGACAAGATGCGCGAAGTGCGGAAGTTCGCCGCGCTGGTAACGGCGTGGGAGAACGCCAGGGCGAAGCTGCCCGAGTTCGCCGCGGCGTTATCGACGACGGAGGCACCGCCGGCCGGGAAGTTCTTCGCCGCCGAGTACGTCAAACTCGCACTCGCCCAAGGCGTCAAGCTCGAGGACTTCAAGAGCGTCCGCGACAAAACGAAGGCGTGGGGCGGCATCGACGGCAGTTACCAAACGGCGCTCGCGGACTACGTCCAGGCGGAGTTGATGGCCGAGTCCCCCAAGTGGACCGACATCGTCAAGAAGTGCGACCGGGACGCGGCGAACGGCTGGAAGGACTTGGCGGCCGCCGACGAGACGCTGCGGACCTCGCCCGAGGGGACCGCCAAACTCCCCCGGTTGCCCGACATGGCCGACGACGCGGGCAAGCAGTTCGCCCGCTACTTGACCAACTGCGCGTCGAAAGACGTGGACGGCCTCGTCAACTTGTACAAGGACGCCAAGCCGACCACACTGCTGGGCGTCAAGCCGCGGAAGAAGTTCGCCGCCGAGGTGATCTACAAGGGCACGGCGCTGGTGAGGGCGCGCCGCAACTGGTCGGCCGACCCGGTGAAGTACCTGTTCACCAACCCATACAGCGGCCTGCCCGACAACGACGCCCAGGCGGCCCGCCTCGAGACGGCGGCGCGGCTCGACGGCGTGACGAAGACCGCGGAGCAAATGCACCGCTACCTGATCAGCGTCGCCCTCAAAGCGCCGGACAAGACACTGACCGTCGGCCTGAAAGTCGGGGAAGGTGTCGTCAAAGACGAGCACCGCGCGGCGGCCCTGGCGTACTCGATGCTGGTCTTCAAGGACGAGGCCCGTGACAACGCCACGCGGGTCAAGGCCGCCGCCGCCGCCGCGCGTTTGGCGTTCCACCGACTCGAAGACTCCTTCGCCGCCGACTGCAAGACGGACAAGGAGACCGCGGATCGCCAAAAGGCGATCGCGACGCGCATCCAGCTCGAGATCACGAAGCCGTGCCTGGCCTTGGTGGGCAACGACGCCGGCGCGGACGCGAAGTCGGTGCGGTTCAGCGACGTGAGGGCGGACATCCTCCTCGGGACGCTCCAGAAGCCGGCCCGCCTCGACCGGCTTCTGGAGTGCGTGAAGGACGTGGCGGGGACGACCGACGAGTCCGCCGCGCTGGCGCTGCTCGCCCTGTCCCGGTACTCGGACACGTACCGCGAAGTCGTGGGGGAGCAGGCGATGGCCAAGGCCTGGGAGGCGATCCGGGGCAACGCCAAGCGGTCGCTCGAACTCGACCCGCAGAACTTCTACGCGTCCCTCGTGATCAATTACCTCGACAGCAGCGAGTACAAAGGCGAGTCGATCATCGTGGGGGTGAAGCCGCCCGCCAGCGCGGTCCTCGCCAACGCCCGCGACCTCGACCGGGCCGTCAAGCAGTTCGAGACCACCGCGTCGAACCTCAAGACTCGGAAGCAGTCGAGTTTCCACTCGATGCGGTCGCGCTTCTTGACGGCCCGTGCGGACGATTTGGAGAAGGCTGGCAACAACGACAAGGCTGTCGAAGAGCTCCGCGCACAAATCCGGGAGTCGAACATCCTCGAAAACGAGCAGAAAGCCCCCTAAGCGACCCAGGCCCCGGTCGCGGTATCGTCGAAAGATCGGCCCGCAACCGATGGAGTGGATGCGTTCGCGAAACTTGAGTCAAAATCATTGCACGTGCCGCGCTAGTTCCGCGACGGCTGCGTCTGTAGCGGTTAATCCCGTCCGTCATTTCCTGACGGTTGCAGCGTTTTCCCTGATTAAGACGACTAGTCTTGCCGATGAGTCTTACATGAATCGCTGTCACGGCGACTCTTGCGTAAGCCACAGCCGGTCAGGGGAATACTATGAGCCGTCGAATTTGGCTGAGAGCGTTAGCGGTCGCATCACTACCGGCGATCGGGGCGGCGACCGGCTTCGGTCAGGCGGCTGAGGATCCGATCAAGTCGCCCATCGTCCCGGTGCAATTCGACTTGCCGCAAGTCGCCCCGGCGAACCAGGCCCCGGTCGCCCCGCCGACCCCCGTCGCCCCCCCGCCGGCCCCGACGCAAGGCTCGACGAGCTCGGTCTCCGTCAACAACGACTCCGGGCTGAGGCAGGCCGGGGCCGCGCCGACGCAGGCGCTCAACGCCCCGGACCTCGGTACGTTGCTCAACAAGTCCGACGGCGGCGGCGGCGTCGAGGTGCAGCGGCGCAACGCCATCTCCAACGAGCCGCGCATCCGCGGCGAGCGCATCGGCCAGTACTACGCCCTCGCCGACGGGGCACCGTACTTCCCCGGCCGGCTCGACCTCGACTCGCCGGTGTCGCGCTTCGACCCGTCGATGATCCAGACGGTCAACGTCATCCGCGGGCCTTACGCCTCGACCTTGGGGCCGGCGTTCAGCTTTCTCGACATCGTCACCAACCCGACGCCGCGCTCGAAGGCCAACTGCGGCCCCGAGGTCCACGGGCTTTCGGCCGCCGGCTACCAGGGCAACGGCTCGCAGTGGAACGGCCTCCAGACGCTCAACGTCGGCGGGGCCGACTGGGGCTTCCGCGGCAGCTACAACATCCTCCAGGGCAACGACTACAAGGACGGCAGCGGCCGGCTGATCCCCGCGAGCTACCGCTCGCAGAACGTCAACCTCGCCTTCGGCTACGACCTCACCTCGAACCTCTCGGTCGAGTTCAAGGTCATGCGCTCGGTCCAGAACGACCTCGAGTTCCCCGGCCTGTTCTTCGACGTGGACAAGTCCGACCTCGAGTCGTACAGCGTGCGGCTCGTGGCCAAGGACTACGGCCCGTTCGACCGCCTCACCCTCGACACCTGGTACAACGCCACGACGGTGAGCGGCAGCACCCGCGGCGGGGCCAAGCAGCAGTTCGTCAACAACCTCATCGCCAGCGCCTTCGGCGAGCCGTCGAACGTCGGCACCGACCGCAGCGGCCTCCGCGCCGGCTACGGCGTCACCGACCACTCGACGACCAACTTCGCGGAGCGGTCGATCGGCTACCGCGTCGCCGGGCAACTCGGCGACAACCGCCGGCAGCCCACACTCACCTTCGGCACCGACCTCAACGCCTTCGGCCAGGGGCTGCGCGAGAACATCAACTTCACGCAGTACGCCGGCCCGGACGTGTTCACCGGCCGGCAACTGGTGAACGGCCAGACCTCGCCGGTGACGCAGCAGCAGAGCATCCCGGAGTCGAACAGCGTCAACGTCGGCGGCTTCGTCGAGGGGATGCTGCCGGTCACCGAGTCGCTGAAGCTGAAGGCCGGCGGCCGCGTGGACGGCGTGCGGGCCAGCACGACGAGCAACCGCCTCGTCACCGGCAACGCCGACCTGTTCGGCCTGGCCAACGGGCCGAACAGCCCCAACCGCACGAGCCTCGACACGGCGATCTATTCGAGCGACCCGCGCCGCGCCGAGCTGAGCCGCGAGTTCACGCTGCTCTCGGCGTTCCTCACCTCGGAGTACAAGCTGACCAAGGAGACGACGCTGTTCGTCGGCTACGGCTACGCCGAGCGCGCCCCGACGCTGACCGAGCTGTACGCCAACGGCCCGTTCATCGGCGTCTTGCAGCAGGGGACGAGCCGGCTCATCGGCGACGCCCAGCTCGCCAAGGAGCGGCTCAACCAGTTCGACATCGGCGTCCGCTACGACACGCAGTACCTCAAGGCCGGCGTGACGGGCTTCTACAGCCTCATCAACGACTACATCACCTACGACGCCAACCGCACCTCGGCGAGCGGCCTGACGCAAGTCGTCTACACCAACACCGACCTCGCAACGTTGGCCGGGACCGAGATGTACTTGCAGGCCAACGTGACGAAGTGGCTGTCGCCGTTTGCCACGCTGAGCTACGTGCAGGGCGTGGACCAGACGCACGTCGATCGCCGCCGCGACCCGAGCTTGTCGAGCAGCCGGCGGAAGGACGCGGTCGCCCGGTCGTTCGCCACGGACACCGAGCCGCTGCCGCAAATCTCGCCCCTGGAGTCGCGCATGGGCCTGCGCGTCCACGGCACCCAAGACGTGCCGAAGTGGCAAGTCGAGGTGTCGGCGCGGGTGGTGACGGGGCAGAACGCGGTCGCGACGAGCCTCGGCGAGGTCGCCACGCCGGGCTTCACGACCTTCGACCTGCGGGCCTTCTGGCAGGTGAACGAGCGGCTGCTGGTCAGCGGCGGCTGCGAGAACTTCGGCAACAAGCTGTACCGCGAGCACCTCGACCCGATCTCGGCGAACCTGCTGGCGCAGAGCGGCCGGGCGGTGCCGGTGCTGTTCCGGCCGGGGGCCAACTTCTTCTTCCGCACCGAACTGCGGTACTAACGAGTCGCGTACGCGGCGGGTTCCGTGGCTCCGCCGCAGGCGACTCTTGTTAGCCGGACGCGCGAGCGAGGGGAGCAAGTCCGCATTGACGACGCGGGTGGGAGAAGGCAAAGCCGTCAACACCCACTGGCATCGCCCACCGGGACTTGCTCCCCTCGCTGGCGCGTCGGGCTAACAAGAGTCGCCTGCGGCGGAGCCAGTTAGCCGCGGAACTTGAGGTAGACGACGAAGCCCGTTAAGAGCACGAGCAGCGCCGCCGCGGCGTACAGCGCCGTGGCGCGGACGCCTAGGGCGCGGTCCTCGCGCAGGGCCGACTCGGACCAGCTCACGGCGTCCTGCGACTGCTGCTCGGTCAGCCGCTGGAACACCCCGCCGGCGAACGCCTGCGAGCGCTCGTCCAACCCCGTCGCCGCGAAGTAGCAGCCGCCGACGAGCGGGAAGTGCTCCGCGACGGTGCCCGCGTCGGGGGCGACGCCGGCCGTCACGCCACTCGACAGGATGCGGGCGAGCTGCGGCGAGCGCGTGAACAGGTCGTACAGGAAGTTGAACAGCTTGCGGTTGGCGTTGGGCACGAACCGCGCGGTCTTGCGGGCCTCCGGCGGCCACTCCAACTTCAGGCGGCTGAGCACGAACGCCGGCACCACGTTGAGCCGGATCCACTCGGCGACCGTCTCCATGACCGCGGGCATCTCGCCGGCCGGGCGGTCGGGCACGAGCGGCATCCGCTGACCGATGCGGCCGCGCAGCTCGCCGGCCGTGAAGCCGCGGCGGAACTCGTCGAAGCCCTCGGCCTGCTCCAGGTCGCACACCATCACGTACTGCGGGTAGACCATGCGCAGCGCGGTGCGGGCGGCGGCGAGGTCGGTCGAGAGCACGCCGACGGCGGTCCGCGCCAGGTCGTCGCCCTCGAGCGCGGCCCACGGCACCAGGACCAGCGCGCCGTTGACGGGGCACCACGGCCGCCGCTCCTGGCCGATGAGCCGGCAGAGGTACGCCAGGCGGCGCGGCCCCTCGGCCAGTTCGTCCGACGCCACGCGGACTTGCAGTTGCTTGCGCGCCCCGGCGCGCTTCATGACCGACCCCAGTTCGTGCAGCCGCGCCTCCTCCGCGGGCGTCAGGGGGCGCTCACTCTGGGCGCGGATCAGCGCGTAGAACTCGTCCTGGTCCTTCGGATCGACCCCCTGCAAGACCTGGTCCGGCACGAGGGTCTTGCCGCCGTCCGAGGTGCCGGTGCCGGTGTTGTCGCCGCCGGTCGCGTCGGGGTCGTGCAGGCGGTTGATGTACTTGCCCCACGTCGAGGCTCCGGAGCAGGTGACGAACAGCGCGCCCGCGCCGGCGAAGACGCGCACCGGGGCCGACTCGCTCTTGGGAGCGGTGAACTGGATCTTCTGCTGCGACCCCAGGAACAGCGCCGCGTCCCCGCCCTGCGGCCGGCCCAGGACGAGGTACAGCGGCAGGTCGGTGACGCTCGTGCCGTTGGCCCGGAGCCGCTCGACCGCCTCGCCCCACGCCGACGCGATGTCCGGGTACTCCGCGGCGTCCGTGGCGTTGAAGAGCTTCCACCAGAAGTAGCCGATCCAACTCAGCGCGCACAAGAGCAGGAACAGCATCGGCAGGTAGTACGGCTTGATCAGGTCGTGGGCGTACTTCTTGAGGTGGTCCTGGACGTACGGCAACTGGTTGAGGAAGTACAGGCCGGTCAGGATGACCGCGAAGACGATCGCTGTGACGAGCAGCCGCACCCAGGTCGGCCAGGAGCGGAAGTCGGCCGCCTCGGCGAACATGGGGATGACCATGCCGACCAGGCTGCGGAGGTGATCGACGAAGCTCACGAACAACATCACGAGGGTCTGCATGGTCGGCCTCTGGCTGGCGGCGGGCTTAGTTCTTGAGCTGCTGCGTGACGAGCAGCGTGGCGACCATCAGCGCCGCCGCCAAGGCGACGACGAAGAGCCGGCCGGCGGTGCGGGCGCGGCCGCGGTTGCGAAGGGGCGGCACGTTGGTGCGCAGGCCCATGTCGGCCGGCAGGCGGATCTCCTTGTTTCGCGACGCCACGACGCGGCGGCGGGCGCGCTCGACCCACTCCTTGGGGTCCACCAAACTCGGCGAGCCGCGGAAGCCCAGCATCACGCACCAGAAGTAGACCTCGACCGCCTCGGTGCCCGGCCGCTTGTCGGCGAGGTCGGCCTGCGCCCAGAAGCGCCAGGCCCGCTCCTGGCCGCCGCCGTAGATCTCGGCCTCCAGCGACTTCTCGCGCCAGAGCTTGCTCCAGACGCACTCGGGGTCCGAGACGAAGATCTCGTCGAGCCAGCAGGCCAGCGCGTAGCGCGCGCCGAGGAAGCCCCGCTCGTCGGGCGGCACCGGCCGGCGCACGTCGTCGCCGTAGTCGGCGTGGCCGCGGATCGCCCCCTCGCCGAGGAGCATCTGCTTGAGCCGGTCGTTCTCGGCGTCGAGCAGCAGGCCCTCGCCGGCGCTGAGTCGCTCCTTGAGGCCCAGCCCGTAGGCCATGATGTCGAGGACGTGCCGGCTGAGGTCGATTTCCATAACGCGGGCTTACCCCTCGGTTAGGTCTTGGGCGGGACGACGTACAGCGTGAAGCGCATGACCGGCTGCTTGCCCGGCTGGCCGCGGATCAGCACGTCCCGCTTGTTCTGCAAGTCGCCGTCGAGCAGCCGCTCGTTGAGGCGGATCGCCAGGCGTCGCGTTTTCTGCACGAAGGGCCACTCCTCCGGGCTGCGCTCGATCGAGAAGTAGGTGTCGCGCTTCGTGATCGGCAGCACCCGCGGCGGCTGGGCCTCGTAGCGGAACACCATGCCGCGCTGCCCCAGCGCGTAGACGTCCTCCACGCGGTCCGTCGAGGCGATCTTCATGTTCATCTGGCCGCTCGTCAAGAGGCCGATGACCTCGTTGCTCGTCAGGTTCGACTCGACGCCGACGAACATCTGCCAGTTGGGCGCGAGCCACGGCTCGTCCATGTCCACGCGCATTTGCAGGCCGTGCCCGCTGAACGGCCGCTGCTGGAACTTGCGGTCCGCGCCGATCATGTTCAGGAGCTGGTCGAGCAGCTTCTTCAAGTCGAAGAAGCACGGCCCCAGCTCCTCGTGGCGGTACTCAGGCAGCTCGGGGATGGCGCGCTCGGTGCCGAAAATCGCGAGCTGGCCGACGAGCCGGCACAACTCGGTGTACGCCTGGATCGGGTGGACGCCGTCGGTGCGGGCGACGATGCGCGTGACCGCGGCCGCCTCGTTGAGCACGCGCACCTGCTCGAACATCAGCCGCGCCTCGGGGTCGGTGTCGAGGAAGCTGATCTCGCGGTCCTTGACCGTGCCGCCCAGGTCGCGCACCAGCGTGCCGATCTTGTGGTAGATCGGCTGCAAGATGTCCTCGCGCAGCGGCGGCCAGGCGTCGCAGGCCAGCATCGGCGGCATGAACGGGCGGTGCATCACCGGCGTCGATTCCCCTTGGGTCGCGCGCGTGAGCACCGCGATCGGCAGCGTCTCGTAGCCGGCCGGGTCGGTGCCGGAGGTCAGCACGGTGAGGTTCAGCCGGCGGTACTGGAGCGGCCGCTCGGTCTTGCCGTCGCTCTCGTCGGGCACGCGGTTGTCGATCTCGACGCGGTAGCGCGCCGCCTCGCCGCCGGCGGCGGTCACGTTGGGCCGGCCCAGGTCGAGGATCGGCACCGCCAGCGAAATCTCGACGGTGCCCTGGTTGTTCTCCTCGGCGTACTTGAAGGCGGCGCGCAGGTCGATGTCGGGGAGTGCCCCGTCTTGCGGCACGCGGACGATGGTGCCGTCGCGCATGCGCGCTTGCAGCCGGCGCACGACGAAGCGGAAGTTGGTCAGCGCGTTGGGGTCGATGTCGACGCCGCGGACGCCCCAGTTGTACGGCACGTCCCAGCGGCTCGACTGGCCAATTTGGTCGAGGGTGTGGCGGTCGGCGGCCTGGAAATGGTGCTGGCGAAGGAACATGCCTTCGTGCCAGTAGACCGGCAGTGCGCGCATAGCGGAGGCCTGAGTGACTTCGTGCGTTACACTTCCAGTACGATACGAACGTATCGAAGTGCTTCAACACCCTCGCCCGCTTTCTCGGCTTCCGGACCGGGTCGCGCCGCGAACCCCCCGCTCAGGAGCCGCCCGATGCCCGCCGCCCCGCTGTTCGATGTCGAGTCGCTGACCCGGCCCGTCCCCGGCGACGACCCCGCCGGCCTGCCGCTGGGCTTACGCGACCGGAACCTGCTCAAGGACTACCGCGAGGAGCACGACCCGAGCACGCTCAGCGACGAGGACTTGAAGGACTTCGCGCTGGCCAACAAGCCGCGCAAGGTCGCCGAGTGGGGCAAGGTCCTGGACTTCGGCACCGACTACCTGGCGAATAAGGGCAAGGACTTGCGGCTCGCGCTGCAAGTGACCGAGGCGGCGACCCACGCCGCCGGCTTCCGGGGTCTGCGCGACGGCCTGACCCTGCTGCGGCGGCTCTGCGAGGACTGCTGGGACGCGCTGCACCCCGCCATCGCCGACCCGACCGACGCCGACGACGTGGACGGCCGCCTGTCCCTGTTCGGCTACATCGACGAACAGTTGAAGACGCCGTTCTTCCCCAACGTGGTACGCGACGTGCCGGTACTCGTCTTCGGCGAGGCGAAGTACAGCCTCCGCGCGGCGCGGGCCGCGGCGGGCGACACCGGGGGGCCGCTCAAGGCGGCCTACGACGCGGCGGTCGCCAAGGCCAACCCCGCGCAGTTGCACGCCGTCGCCGAGGCCGACGCCTGGCTCGTCGAGTCGATGGCCGAAGTGGCGGCGCTCTGCGCGGCCCTCGACGCCAAGGCCCCCGGCCTGGCACCGGGGCTGGGCGGCCTCAAGTCGGCTCTGATCGACTGCCGCAACATGACCCAGGAGATCCTCCGGCTGCGCGGCGACGGCCCGGCGGCGGCCCCGGCGGGCGGCGGCGAGGCGGAGGAGGCGGGCGTGCCGCCCGAGTCGGGCGGGGGTCGCGGCGGCGGCCGGTCGCGGCAGGGGGTCTACGCGCAGATCCTCGAGTTGGCGGCGGCCCTGCAAGCGATGGAGCCGCACAGCCCGGTGCCTCTGCTGATCCGGCGGGCCGTCGAGTTGCGCGACGTGCCGTTCCCGGACCTCGTGGACTTCCTGACCTCCGACAAGAAAGTCCTGGAGTTCCTGCGCCACCCGGTCGAGACGGCGAAGCCGGCCGACGAGTGAGTCGCGGGGACTGCAGGACTTTCGCGGGCGTTCGCGCGCCGGGAGCGTGAGCGCCCGCAGTCCGTCATCTCAGCGGCCGCGCGGCTGGTAGTCGCCGTTGAGCGGCGTCGGCTCGGGCGGGAAGCGGTACTCGGTCGTCGTCCGGGTCAGCGGCACGACCGGGGCCGGGGCTTGCGTCGCCGGCAGCGGCGGGAGCGTCGGCACGGGCGGGATCGCGACGACCGGGGCCGGGGCCTGCGTGGTCGGGGCGACGACCACCGGCGTGGCCACCACGGGCGCGGTGATCACCGGGACCGTCGGCTTCGGCGCGACCGTCGGGGCCGGGACGATCGGGGTCACGGCGATCGGGGTCACGGCGATCGGGGTCACGGCGATCGGGGTCACGGCAGCGGGCACACTCGGCTTCGGCGCGACCGTCGGGGCCGGGATGATCGGGGCGACGGCGATCGGGGTCACCGCGACCGGGGCGGGCAGCGTCAGCGGCTTCGGGGCGGGCAGTGACGCCGCCGGGGTCGGCACGCCCAGCTTCGGTGGGGTCGGCACCGGGGCCGGGGCCACAACCGCGGGGAGCGGCTTCACGACCGGGGCGACGACGGGGATGGCGAGCGGCGACTTCAGCGGCTCCGCGGCCGGCGGCTTCGGCTCACTCAGGCCCGTCGCGGAGACGGTCACCGCCGGCGACTTCAGGGGCGAGGCGGCCGGCGTCGCGGGCTGCTCCGGCTTCGCTGCGGTCGCGGGCTTGCCGGCGTCGGCCGTCGGAGTCACGACCACCTTCGGCAGTCGCGCCGGCGACGGGGCCGGGGCGACCTCCGGGGCCGGCTTCGGGGCCGTGGCGAGGGCGGTCCGCACCGGCGACGGCTTCGCCGCCAAGGCCACTGCGGGCGGCGCGAGGGGCGGCTGCGCGATCGCCGCGCCGGAGTCGCTCCAAGCGAACAGCTCGAGCAGCGTCGTCGGCTCCGCGGCGGTCCCGGCCGGGGTCGCCGCCGGCAGCCCCGCCGCGACGTAGTCGCTGTCGTTGATCGGCGTCGTGAAGTCGTAGCCGAACTGCGCCCCGAGTTCGAGCGCCCGCCGGCCCATCGCGACGACCTTGGCGCGGGGCGTCTTGGCCGCGGCCGCGTAGTACTGCTTCGGGTACGCCGCGTCGCCGAGCGTCGCCTTGGTTTCGGTGGCCGGCTTCGCCCCGGGTTCGACCGGCGGCCCCTTCGGGTCGCCCGTCTTGCCGTCGGCCGCCGGCGGCACGAGCGGCGGCAGTTCGGGAGCGCAGCAGGCGCTCGACAGGCAGCGGTCCAGCGCGTGGGCGGCGACCGCCCGGACGCGGGCCGAGCGCTCCGTCGGGTTGCCGTCCGCGTCGGAGCAGCTCACGGCGATGCTCAGCGCGACCGTCACCTTGCAGGTGCAGCAGCAGCCGTGCAGCAGCGCGACGGCCGCCTCGTAGCGGACGCACTCGTTGCGGTCGGCGCGCAAGGCCCCGATCAGCGCCTCCTCGGCCTCAGGCCAGTAGTGGCAGTCGAGCGTGGCGAGGTACTTCACCGCCTTGATGCGCTCCTCGGCCCCGGCCCGGTCGAGCTTGGCCTTAGCGGCGGCCCCGACCGCGCCGGGGTCCTTCAACTCCGCGACGCTCGGCGTCTTGGGCGCGAACGGCGGGATGACGCCGCCGGTCAGCTTCGAGAACGGCTCGCGGATCTTCGCCCGCAGTTGGCCCAGCGGCGTCCGCGCGGCCTGGCGGCGGTAGAACTCCCGCTGCACCGGGTCGATGCCCAGCCGCGACCAGACCGTGGGGCCGTTCGGCAGGAACGGCTGCGGGGCGATGCCCACCGGGTCGGGCGGCGGCGGCACCACGCCGTTGAGCGCCGCGCTCGGGTCGGGGGCCGGGGCGACCGGCGCGGGGGCAAGGAACTGGGCACTGGCGGTGCCGGCCATCGTCGCCGCCGCCGCGGCCCCGAGCAAGAATTTCGCGGTCTTCATCCTTCGATCCCCTGGGTCCGTGCCGACTCCCGAACGATTCGCGGCCGCCGCCCCCGCCCGCCCCCGCCCCCACTCCTCGGGGGGCCGGCCGTCGCGGGCGAGTTAGGGTCGCGGTCCTGTGCGAATGGCATCGACACCAGATTGGAGCGATCTTCAGGGTTATTCCGAGAAGTTGCAAAGGAACGATAAAATTGGCTGCGCCGGCTGTCTGGGTTATGCGGCCTCGGCACCCTCCTCCGAAGGCGTTGGGGAGATGGCGTCTTGCCGGGGCGATTACCCGCGTTAGAATCCCTGTAAGTTCGGGAACGCAAATTCCTACGAATACCGCCCCATGAGCAACGCCTACACCCAGACCGGCCGGCCACTCGCGCTGCAAACCCCGCTGGGGCCGGACGCCCTGTTGGCCGTGGGGCTTAGCGGCATGGAGGGCCTGTCGAAGCTGTTCACGATCACCGTGGACGCCAAGGCATTGCGCGCGACGGCGGTGCCCTTCGACAAGCTCCTCGGCCAGGCGGTCGGCGTGCGGCTCGCGCTGCCCAAGACCGGCGCGCGCTTCTTCCACGGGCTGTGCGTGCGGCTCGCGCAGGGCGGCAGCGACGCCGAGTACACCAGCTACCGCCTCGAGATCGCGCCGAGCCTGTGGCTGCTCACGAAGCGGGCGCGCAGCCGCATCTTCCAGCAGATGAGCGTGCCGGACATCCTTAAGAAGGTGTTCGCGGGGCTGGCCGCCGAGTACCAGTTCACCGGGAAATTCGAGCCGCGCGACTACGTGGTGCAGTACCGCGAGACCGACTTCGCCTTCGCCTCGCGACTGATGGAAGAGGAGGGCATCTTCTACTTCTTCAAGTTCGCGGACGGGTCGCACACCCTCGTCGTGGCGAACAACCCGCAGGCGCACCCGGCGGTGGTCGGCAAGTCGGCGATCCTGTACAAGACCCACGGCGAGCAGTCCGAGGCCGGAGACGACTGCGTCACCGGCTGGACCAAAGTCCAGGAGCAGGTGCCGGGCAAGTTCGCGCTGTGGGACCACACCTTCGAGTTGCCGCACCGCCACAACGAGAGCGCGAAGCCGCTCACCGAGACGGTCGCGGTCGGCAAGGTCACGCACAAGTTGGGCGTCGGCGACCACGCCAGCCTGGAGATTTACGACTGGCCGGGGGCCTACGCCCAGCGCTTCGACGGCGTCAGCCCCAACGGGGGCGAGCAGCCCGAGGAACTCGGCAAGGTGCCCGACGACGCCAAGCGGACCGTCGATTTGCGGATGCAGGCCGCCGCCGCGTCGGCGGTCACGGTCCACGGCGTCGGGCACGCGCGGCAGATGGCGGCCGGGCACAAGTTCGCCATCTCCGTACTGCCGACCGACCTGGCCGCGACGCCCATCAAGCCCGACGGCGATTACGTCTTGACGGAGGTGAACCACTCCGCCGAGTTGCCGGCGAACTACCGCAGCGGCTCCGGCGGCGGCTTCGTCTACCGCAACAGCTTCGCCGCGATCCCGGCGGCCCTGCCCTACCGGCCGCAGCGCACCACGCCCAAGCCGGTCGTGCCCGGCTCCCAAACCGCCGTCGTCGTCGGACCGCCCGGCGAGGAGATCTTCACGGACAAGTACGGCCGCATCAAAGTCCAGTTCCACTGGGACCGCGACGGCAAGCACAACGCCGCGAGTTCGTGCTGGATCCGCGTGGCGCACCTGTCGGCCGGCCGCGGCTGGGGCACCATGAGCATCCCCCGCGTCGGCCAGGAGGTCGTCATCGACTTCCTGGAGGGCGACCCCGACCAGCCGCTGTGCGTCGGGTGCGTCTACAACCCCGACCAGATGCCGCACTACAAGTTGCCCGACGAGAAGACCAAGACCTCGGTCCGCACCAACACCTCGCCCGGCGGCGACGGCTACAACGCCATCCGCTTCGAGGACAAGGCCGGCAAGGAGCAGATCTACACCCACGCCCAGAAGGACATGGACCTGCGCGTCCGCAGCGACCTGATGGAGCGCGTCGGCAAGGACCGCCACACCCGCGTCGGCTTCTACCTCGCCAACGACCACAAGGGCGACGTGGGCGGCGAGACCAAGAAGGGCCACGACTACGAGGAAGTCGCGATCGACTCGCACCGCAAGGTCCACCGGAACTCCGACGAGCACGTCGGCGGCGACCTCAAGCTCCTCGTCGGCGGCATCGACGGCCCCGGCAACGCCGACATCCACATCCAGAAGGCCAAGCACGAACTGATCGACGACACCTCGGACCTCGTCGTCAAGAAGGCCGTCGCCGTGAGCTACGGCGACACGTACAACCTGACCGTGAAGGGGGCGGTGAACCGCTCGTACAACGCCGCCGTCCACGACACCGTCGACGGCGCGGTCGAGTCGAAAGTCGGCGGCAACGCCGACCACGACGTCGGCGGCGACCGCACCGAGGCGGTCGGGGGCAAGGCCGACTTGAAGGTCGGCGGCGACCTGACCCACGACGTGGGCGGCAACGTGTCGCTCTCGATCGGGGCCAAGTACGACCTCGAGGCCGGCGGGGCGTTCGCGGCCAAGGGCGGCTCGACGGTGACGATCCAGGGCGGGTCGACGATCGTCCTTGAAGCGCCAACGATCTGCCTGAAGGGCGGCGGCGGCTTCATCACCATCACCGCCGCGGGCGTCTGCATCTCGGGCACGATGGTGCTGATCAACAGCGGCGGGGCGGCCGTGCCGGGGGTGCCGCCGATGCCGAAGAAGCCCAAGGCCCCGAAGGCCCCCAAGGCGGCGAAGCCGGCCAAGGACGCTAAGGACGCCAAGCCGACCAAGCCGAAGGACGCCGACCTGTCGAAGACCGGCTCGAAGTCGAACTGACCCGTCCCCACCTGAAGGCGGTTTGGCCCATGCCCCCCGCGGCCCGCGTCTCCGACCTGCACGTCTGCCCGATGGTGACCGGCATCGTCCCGCACGTCGGCGGGCCGATCCTGCCGCCGGGGGCGATCCAGGTCCTCATCGGCTTCCTGCCGGCCGCCCGCGTCGGCGACATGCTCGTCTGCGTCGGCCCCCCGGACGTGATCGCGATGGGCAGCATGACGGTGCTCATCGGCGGGCAGCCGGCGGCCCGCATGGGCGACCTCACCGCCCACGGCGGCACCATCGCGATCGGCTTCCCCACCGTGATGATCGGCGACGCCGGCCAGGGCAACGCGCTGGTCGCGGCGGCCAAGAACGGCTTGCCGTTCTGCGAGCAGTGCGCCAAAGCCCCCCAGGCGGTCGCGTAACGCATGGAACTCACGCTGCGAATCGAGACCGGCGACGCGGCCGGCCGGGTGATCCCGGTCCCCGCCGGCCCGATGCTGCGCTTCGGCCGACTGAACACCGCCGACGTGCGGCTCTCGGACGACCCGACGCTCTCCGGCGAACACTTCGGGGTGCGCTGCGACGACGGCGGCGGCTTCGTCCAGGACCTCGGCAGCCGCTTCGGCACGCTGGTGAACGGCACCAAGGTCGCCGAGGCGGCCCTGCGCGACGGCGACGAGATTCGCGCCGGCCGCACCGCCTTCTCCGTCAGCCTCGTCGGCGTGCCGATCGACACGCCTCACCTCGGCACCCTCGCCCTGGCACCGCCGGGCACCGTCATCGCCCTGCCGTCCGCGCCGCCGCCGCCCGCCCCGCCGCTGTCCCCCGCCAAGGCGGCGGCACTGGCGCACCTGCGGGGCCTGCCCGGCCCGCTGTACGCGATCCTGGACGCCGCCTGCGAGCCGAGCGTGCCCGGCCGGCTCGACCGCTCCGGCCTGGAGTACGAGAGCCTCTACGAGGGAGGCCGCGGCGACGAACTCGCCGCCTTCGGCCCCTGGCTCGTGGGGTTGCCGGCCGGGACGCCGTTCCTCGACGAACTCGTGCGCGACGGCTGGGGCAAGAGTTGGGCCGTCTACCTGACCTGCGACGTGGCCTTGCCGGAGGTCCGCCGTCACCTGCGCAAGTTCCTCATCGTCAAGCTGGCCGACGGCCGGCAGGTCTACTTCCGCTACTACGACCCGCGCGTCTTGCGGACCTACCTGCCGACGTGTACCGCCGCCGAGGTCGCGGAGTTCGTCGGCCCGGTGCGGCGTTACGCCTGCGAGTGCGTGGACGGGACGAGCCTGCTCGAGTTCGCCGCGGCGTACCGCGACTGGAACAAGGTCACCCTGGGGGCGTCGCCGTGATCCGGATGCGCCCCGAGCAGCAGGCGGCGTTCTCCGCCGAGGCCCAGCGCGGCTTCGAGGCGCGGGCGGCGGCCTTCCTGCGCGGCGAGTTCGCCGACAAGTGGGCCGAGGCGTCGGAGGCGGACCTGCTGCGGTTCGTGCGCGACAGCCAGGCGCGGGCCAAGGCCTACGGCCTGACGACGGAGCAAGCCGTCGTCGCGGTGGCGTGCGTCCGCTGCTACGCCGGCGACGACTGGTCCGCGGGGCCGTGGGCGTGGGTCGAGGGGGTCCTGGGGGACGCGAACTCTGACCCCAACGACCGGGCCAAGAGGGCCGCCCAGCGGGCGGAGTCGGTCGCCGCCCAGAACAGACCGGAAGGGGGTTGACCCGTGCCGCCCAAGAAGAACCAGACCGAGCCGCCGCTGGCGAGCAAGATCGAAGGGGACTTCGGCACCGGCGAGACGTCCGCCACGACGCAGCCGTGCGCGCAGGGCGGGGGCGGCGGCGTGGCGGTCGCCCCGCGGGGGGGGCCGCAAGACCCGCCGCGCGACCTGGCCGCGATGAACGAGTCCCGCCCGGCCGAAGCCCCGCCGCCTGCCGTCAACCGCGACGGCTTGAGCTACGACACCAAGCACCTGGCGAAGCACCTGCCGGACACCCCGCAGTCCGCGAAGCTGATCAAGAAAGAGGGGGCGGCCCACGTCTTCACCGACGAGGCCACGCTGCGCCGCGTCGAGGAGGACCTGCTGACGCGGGGCGAGCCGACCGGCAGCGTCCGGGGCGCGGACCGCTACGGCCTCCGCTACGACGAGCCGATCGGCTACCGGGTCGACGCGGCGGGGAATAAACTCCCGCTCCACTACGGCGAGATGAAACTCGACACCGCGACGGGCAAGTACCACGTGATTCCTCGGACGGGGGCCTCGAAGTGAGCAAGGACTGGTACGAAGTCTGGGCCGACGGCAGCCTGGCGACCCCTTACGTCCTCCTGGTCATGCCGGACCCGAAGGGCGACGGCGGCGTGGTCGTCCGCGACCCGAAGGAGGGCCTGAAGGTCGTCTACGCCGGCATGAGCTACGCCAACGCCAAGGACTGGCTCCTCGAAGACGAGTACACGCGCGTCGAGGGCCGCGTCGAGCGCGACGAGTAAGACCGCGGCCCAGGGGGGCAGTCACCGAACCGGTCCCACTCCCGACCCACGCCGGCGAACTCGCGAGAGGCTTCCACGTGCCCGAATCGGTCCCCGTGCCGCCGGGCCACACCCGCGTTTACCGCGCGGTGAGCGCGGCCGAACTCGCGGACATCGTCGAAACGGGTAAGATGCGTCAAGGCCCCAACAGCATGGAGGGCAAGTGGTTCGCCGACTCGCCCGAAGGTGCCGAGGCTCACGGCGTGGCGTTGTCGGGCGGCGATCCGTACTGCTTGATCGAAGCGGACGTTCCCGACGCCGCGCCCAGCCTGTACAAAGTGGAGAACCTCGACGGACGCGGGCCGGCCCGTTACCTGGACATTGACGACTTGAAGGACGTTGTGCCCCGAGCCTTGGAGTGAAAGCGTGGACAAGGTGCGTGCCGCGGTGGAGTGGATCCCGCGCGAACAGGGCGGCCGCCGCGAGCCGCCGCTGGGGGTCGGGTCGCCCCCTTACGCCTCCGTCGTCCGCTTCACCGACGCGGCCGGCCCCTGGCCACCGCCCACGGCCTGGTCACTCGCCGTCGAGAAGGACGAGGCGTTCAGCGAACCGTACCGGTGGATCGCCGACGTCCACTTCGTCGCGGACCAGGCCCCCCACAGCTCGCTGCGTCCGGGTCGGCAGTTCGACCTGTACGAAGGCGGCCGCTGCGTCGCGCACTGCCGCGTCCTCGCCGAGTCGTTCGCGCCGCGGGCCGAAGCCGCCGCCGGTTGACGCGGCGGGCGACCTCACACCCCGTCCCCCGCGTCTGCCTACTCCATGTCGTACGTGAACGACGAATTCGCGTCCACGCCGACGGTCACGCGCTTCACCGGGCGGCCCTCGGCCATGCGTGTCAGTACCTCCTGCGACATCGTCGGCAACATGCTCCCGGTCAGGATGTGATCGACGTTGCGCGCACCGCTCTCGACCTCGGTGCAGCGGGCCGCGACCGCGTCGATGACCTCCTCGCCGTAGCCGAACGTCGCCTTGTGGTTCTGCTTCAGCCGGTCGCCGATCAGGTTCAACTTCAAGCCGATGACGCGGCGCAACACCTCCTCGCCCAGTGGGAAGTACGGCACCACCGTCATGCGGCCCAAGAGCGCCGGCTTGAACGCGCGGAGCAAGTCGGGGCGAAGCCGTTCGGCGAGTTCCTCGGGGCTGGGCAGCTTGTCGAGGTTGGCGCACGCCTTCATGATCGTGTCGGTGCCGACGTTGGCCGTCAGCAGGATGATGGTGTTCTTGAAGTTCACGTCGTCGCCGTCGTCGTTCTGCAAGACGCCCTTGTCGAAGACCTGGTAGAAGATTTCCTGCACGCTCTCGTGGGCCTTCTCGACCTCGTCGAGCAATACGACGCTGTACGGCCGGTTCTTCACCGCGTTGGTGAGGACGCCGCCCTCGCCGTAGCCGACGTAGCCCTTCGAGGTGCCGACGAGGCGCGACACCTTGTGGGCCTCCTTGTACTCGGACATGTTGACCACGACCATGTTGCGGTCGCCGCCGTAGAGCAGGTCGGCCAGCGCCATCGCCGTCTCGGTCTTGCCGACGCCCGAGGGGCCGACGAGCAGGAACACGCCGAGTGGGCGGCGCGGGTCGCCGAGGTCGGCGCGCGAGGTGCGGATGCGCTGGGCGATCGCCTCGAGCGCGTGCTTCTGGCCGATGACGCGCTCGGCGAGCTTGTCGGCGAGCTTCAGGACCGTCTGCACCTCGTCGCGGACCATCTTGCCCATCGGCACGCCGGTCAGCCCGGAAATGACCTCGGCGACCGCCTGCGAATCGACGACCGGGTAGACCAGCGGCGTCTCGCCCTGCACTTCCAACAGCGCGAGGTTCTGCGCCGCGAGGTCGGCCTTCTCGGCGGCCAGCTCGCGCGGCGGCGTCTCCGCGGCTGCCGCCTCGATCTTGCCGCGCAACTCCTTGATCGCCGTGACGATGCCCGACTCCGTGGCGAGCTGAGCCTGCAACGTGCCCCGGTTGCCCTCGGCGACGGTGCGGCGTTCGACCAGGCCTTGCAGGCGGTCAGCGTCGCCAGCGGTGACGCGGGCCTCGCGCTCGAGGAACTGAATTTCCGCGGTCAGGTGCTCGACCTCGCGGATCACGTCCTCGAGCGCCGGCGGCGTGGCCGACTGCGACAGCGCGACGCGGGCGCACACCGTGTCGATCAGGCTCACCGCCTTGTCGGGCAGTTGGCGGTCGGGGATGTAGCGCGTCGAGAGCTTGACGCACGCCGACACGGCCTCGTCCAGGACGCGGACGTTGTGGTGCTTCTCGAGCATCGGGATCAGGCCGCGGACCATGCGGGTCGCCTTGACCTCGTCCGGCTCGTCGATCTTGACCTGCTGGAAGCGGCGCTTCAAGGCGGCGTCGGTCTCGAAGTACTTCTTGTACTCGGCGTACGTCGTGGCCGCGATGGTGCGCAACTCGCCCCGCGCCAGCGCCGGCTTGAGCAAGTTGGCGGCGTCGCCCTGGCCCGCCTGGCCGCCCGCGCCGATGAGCGTGTGGGCCTCGTCGATGAACAGGATGATCGGCCGCGGCGACGACTTGACCTCCTCGATGACCGACTTCAGCCGGTTCTCGAAC
>JANXTD010000016.1 GCA_025352585.1 Fimbriiglobus sp. | reverse complement strand
GCCGGCGGCGTCCTGGCCGTCCCCGAGTCGAGCGTGATCGACACCGGCAAGCTCAAGGTGGTCTACCGTGAGTCGCTGCCCAACACGTTCGACGGGGTGGCGGTCGAACTCGGCGCGCGGATGGCCGCCCCGGACGGCGCGACCTACTACCCGGTCCTGGCCGGGCTGGCCGAGGGGGACGCGGTCGTGGCCGCCGGGTCGTTCCTGATCGACGCCGAGACGCGGCTGAACCCGGCGCTCGGCTCGGTGTTCATCGGCGGCGGCGGGGGCAAGGGCGGCCCCCCGCCGGCGGTCCGCCCGACGACGCCCGACGACGCGGAGGCGACGGTCCGCGCGTCGCTGGCCTCGCTCGCGCCCGAGGACCGCAAGCTCGCCGAGGCGCAGCGGGAGTGCCCGGTCCTCGACGGCTCGCGGCTCGGGTCGATGGGCACGCCGCTGAAGGTGGTCCTCGACGGCAAGGCGGCGTTCGTCTGCTGCAAGGGCTGCGTGAAGCAAGCCCTGGCGGACCCGGCGAAGACCCTCGCGCGGGTCGCCGAACTCCGCGCGCCGGCCCGCCCGCCGGCGGCGAGTCCGGGGGTGGGCGACAAGGCCCGCGCCGCCCTGGCGAAACTCCCCGCCGCCGACCGGACCCTCGCCGACGCGCAGCGGGTCTGCCCGGTCACCGGCGAGCCGCTCGGGTCGATGGGGGTGCCGCCGAGGTTAACAGTCCAGGGCCAGCCGGTGTTCGTCTGCTGCGCGGGCTGCCGGGAGGACGCCGAGGCCGACCCGGACAAGACGCTCAAGGCGGTCGCGGCGGCGAAGGCGAATTCCGCGGCCAAGTAACGGGGGGTTTGCGCGTGATCGAGCGAGTCATCGAGGCGTCCGTGCGGAACCGGTTCGTGGTGCTGCTCGTCGCGGCGGCGCTGGCCGCGTTCGGCGTCTACGCGCTGCTCGACACGCCCGTCGATGCCGTGCCGGACCTGGGCGAGAACCAGGTGATCGTCTTCACCGACTGGCCCGGCCGGTCGCCGCGCGAGGTCGAGGACCAGTTGACGTACCCGCTGTCGCGCAAGCTCCAGGGGCTGGCCGGCGTCAAGGCGGTGCGGTCGTCGAGCGAGTTCAACTTCTCGATGGTCACGGTCATCTTCGACGACGGCGTCGATTTCTACTTCGCCCGCCAGCGCGTCGGCGAGCGATTGGCGCAGGCGGGCAACTTCCTGCCGGCCGGCGTCACCCCGTACCTCGCCCCCGACGCGACCGCCCTCGGCCAGATCTTCTGGTACACCGTCGAGCCGTCGAAGGACCACCCCGTTGACCCGCCGAAACTGTGGGCGCTGAACAAGTTCTACGTCGCCCCGCAACTCAACGCGGCCATCGGCGTCGCCGAGGTCGCCCCGGTCGGCGGGATGCCGCTGGAGTACCAGGTCGATGTCGAGCCGGAGTCGCTACGCGCCTACGGGGTCACCCTCGGCGAACTGTTCGCCGCCGTCGGCAAGAGCAACCTGCCGGCGGCCGGCGGCGTGATCCAGAAGAACAACGCCGAGTACATCGTCCGCGGCGTCGGCTGGGTCCGGGACAAGTCGGACATCGAGAACACCCTCGTCAAGGAGGTCAACGGCACCCCGATCTACGTCAAGACGGTCGCCCGAGTCCAACTCGGGACGCAATTCCGCCGCAGCGTCTTCGAGAAGGACGGCAACGAAGTCGTCGGCGGGGTCGTGCTGATGCGGCACGGCGAGAACCCCCTGCGCGTGACGGAGCGGGTCAACGAGAAGATCCAGGAACTCCAGCCGGGGCTGCCGCCCGGCGTCCAGATCGTCCCGGCCTACGACCGCACCCGCCTCATCCGCGGGGCCGTCCGCACCCTGACCGAAGTAGTGTGGCACGAGATGCTGATCGCGGTCGTGGCCGTCCTGCTGATCCTGTCGCACGCCCGCAGCGCCTTCGTCATCTGCGTCACGCTGCCGCTGGCGGTGCTGTTCTCCTTCGGGCTGATGTGGCTGCTGCGCCGGGCCGGGGTCGTGGACGTGCAGGCCAACATCATGTCGCTCGCCGGCATCACCATCTCGATCGGCGTGCTGGTGGACCAGGCGATCGTGATGGTCGAGAACGCCACGCACCACCTGAAGGCGAAGTTCGGCGACGCGAAGGTCACCGGCGACACGCGCGAGCTAGTCATCCCGGCCCTGCGCACGGTCGGCCGGCCGATCTTCTTCTCGGTCCTGATCATGCTGCTGTCGTTCATCCCGGTGTTCATGCTCTCCGGCCGCGAGGGCAAGCTGTTCCACCCGCTGGCCCTGACCAAGAGCTTCGCGCTGATCGGGGTCGCGCTCATCTCGGTCACGGTGGTGCCGGCGCTGATCCCGACGTTCATCCGCGGCCGGCTGCGTAGTGAGGAGGAGAACCGGATCGTCCGCAGTTTCATCCGCATCTACCGCCCGCTGCTGACCTGGGCGCTCGACCGCCGCAACCTGGTGATGTGGGGGTTCGCGGCGCTGCTGATCCTGGCGGCCGGCATGTTCCCGCTGCAAGCCCTCGTCGGGATGGGGGCGGCGGAGCGGGCGTGGCAGGGCGCGTTCCTCGCCACGTTCGCCGTGGTCACCGCGCTCACGGTGCTGTTCACGCGCGGGGCCGGCTGGCAACTCGTCTCGCTCACGACGCTGGTTGCTCTTGGCCTGTGGGCGTGGCACTTCCCGAAGATCGGCGTGTCGTTCATGCCGATGCTCGACGAGGGCACGACGCTCGACATGCCGGTGACGGTGCCCCGCGCGAGCGTCACCCAGGTGGCCGACGACTTGAAGGCGCGCGACGCGCTGTTGCGCGGGTTCCCGGAGGTCGAGGGGGTCGTCGGCAAGGCCGGCCGGGCGGACACCGCCACCGACCCGGCCCCCCTCGACATGGTCGAGACGTTCGTCAACTTCCGCCCGCGCGGCTTCTGGCCGCGGCGCGTGCTGCGCTACCCGGACGCCGCCGTTCAGACGCGGGCCGCGCTGGCGGCGCTGGAGTCGCGCGGGTTCGTAGCGGGGGCCAAGCCCGGCGACCGCGACGCGCTCGTCAACGACGCGGCGCAGAAGGCGATCGAGCGGTTCGACGAGGTGATGCGGGAACTCGCCCTGCGCCGCTACCGCGAGTTCGAGGCGGACCTCGGCCCGACGCTCGCCCGGTTCGTCGTCGCCGAGACGGTCCGCCGCGTCCGGGGCGGCGGGCAGGCCCAGGGGCTGGGCGGCGACGCCGAGGCGAGCCTGACCGACGGACTCGTCCGGGGGCACGGGGACGACGGCCGCCGGCTCGCCGTCAGCCCGGCCGAGGAGGCGGTCGCCCGGATCCAGCAGGCGACCGCGACGCGGCTGGCCGAGGCGGGGCACGTCGCCGAGCCGACCGACGCCCTGCGGCTCGTCGAGTCGCCCGGCGCGCGGGCCTGGTCGGGGGTCCGCGGCGCGTTCGGGGCCGCGCCGGACACGCTCGCCGGGGTCGTGTTCGCGGCCACAATCGCCGAGCGCGAGCGGCTGTGGCGCGAGCGGGTGAAGTCCGCCAACTGGGAGCTGTTCGACCGCGGCACCGAGGCGTTCACCTGGCTCGCGCTGGAGGAGCTGGCGAAGGGCGCGAAGGCGATCGGCCCGCTGGCGGCCGCGCCGCGCGGGGCCGAGACCGAGCGCTTCGCCGCCGCGGCGCTACAGGCCCAACTCGGCCGGACCCCGGACCCGGCGGCGCTCGCCCCTTTCGTCGAACTGCGGGCGGAACTGGAGACGCCGTTCCGCGACCGCGTGTTCCTGCACGCCCGCACCGGCGGGCCGAAGGGCGACCTCGTGGACGACGAGATGGGCCGCGTCCTCCAGGTGCCGGGGTGGTCGAACATCTTCACGCAGCCGATCATCAACCGCATCGAGATGCTCTCGACGGGGGTGCGCACCGACATCGGCATCAAGGTGTTCGGCCCCGACCTCGACGCCGTGGACCGCGTCTGCAAGCAGGTCGAGGCGGCGGTCAAGCCGGTCCCAGGCGCGCGCGACGTGGTCGCCGCGCCGGTCATGGGCAAGGGCTACCTCGACATCACCATCGACCGCGTCAAGGCGGCGCGCTACGGGGTGTCGGTCGAGGACGTGCAGACGGAGATCGAGACCGCGCTGGCCGGGCGCGTGGTGACGTACACCGTCGAGAAGCGCGAGCGCTTCCCCGTGCGGGTCCGCTACGCCCGCGCCAACCGCGAGGACGACGACGCGGTGCGGCGGCTGCTCATCCCGGCCGGCGCGGCCCCGCCCAGGGGGGCCGAGATGCCGGCGGCGACCGGCGAGGCGAGCTTCCGCGTCGAGCCGCACGGCGGGGTGCCGAACCACGCGGCCAAGGGCCGGCGCTTCGTCCCGCTCACCGCCGTCGCCGACGTGGCGATCGTCGAAGGCCCGGCGGTGGTCAAGAGCGAGAACGGCCGGCTGCTCAACTACGTCACCCTGAACGTCCGCGGCCGCGACGCGGTCGGCTTCGTCGAGGAGGCGCGGCGGGTCGTCGCCCAAAAGGTGCCGCTGCCCGAGGGGGTCCACGTCGAGTGGGCCGGCGAGTTCGAGCACCAAGAGCGGGCCGCACGCACGCTGCGCTGGGTCTTCCCGGCGGTCATTATGGTGATCTTCCTGGTCCTGTACCTGACCTACCACGACCTCGCCGACGCGGGGCTGATGATGCTGGCCGTGCCCGAGGCACTCGCCGGCGGGGCGTTCTTCCTGTTCCTGTTCCCGAAGCTCCTCGGCGGCTGGGACGCCCCGCCGACCGAGTTCAGCGTCGCCGTCTGGGTCGGCTTCATCGCCTGCTTCGGCATGGCGACCGAGACCGGGATCATCATGCTCGTCTACCTCCGCGAGGCGATCGCCCAGCGCGGCGGCCTCGAAAACATCCGGTCCCTCGACGAGCTGCGCGCGGCGGTCATCGACGGGGCCGTCCACCGCCTGCGCCCGAAGCTGCTGACCGAGGGCGTCGCCATCGTCGCGATCTTCCCGATGGTGTTCGCGGCCGGCGTCGGCGGCGAGGTGCTCGCGCCGATGGCGCTGCCGGTCCTGGGCGGCCTGCTCATCTCCGACGAGGTGGTCGACATCTTCCTACCGGTCCGCTTCTTTTGGGTCCGCCGCGCCCGCTGGCTCAAGCTGCAAGCGGCCGGGTTACTCAACCACCAGCGCGTCGCCGCGGAAGTGCCGGTCAGCGTCCCGGCCGGCTAGCCGTCGGCACCCCGACGACGCGGTCGAGGGTCGCGCGGCGGCGGAACGCCTCCGCCCGCGCCTCGTTCAGCCGGTCGCGGACGGCGATGAGGTTACGCTGGGCCTCGACGAGCGACAGCAGCGGCACCTTGCCGCTGACGTACGCCGCCTGGCCCTCCTTGACGTTCGCTTCGGCCGCGGGCACGCCCTTGGCTTCGTAGAGCGTCACGACTTGCTCGCTCTCGCGCGCCTGCTCGTACGCCTCCTCCACCTGGAAGCCGACGCGGTCGGTCAGTCGGGCCAACTCGGCCCGCCGCGCGGCGACCTTGGCCTGGGCCTCGGCGACCGCCGCGTCGCGCCGGCCGGTGCGGATCGGCAGGTTGACCCGCGCCCCGACCTGCCACTGGAGCGGCCGCCCGCCGACGCCCTGCCAGTAGCCGTCGTAGGCGGTCAACAACTCGACGTCCGGCTTGTACTCGCGGTGGGCGAGGCCGAGGGCCGCCTGCTCGGCCGCCAGGCGGTCGGCGAGCGCAAGGATGTCGGGGCGGCTCGCCACGGCCCGCCCGCGCAGTTCGGCCGCGTCCGGGAGCGGGGCCGCGGCGCGGAGTTCGGCCGGCGGCGGGAGCGGGCCGTCGGCCGGGAGGTGGGCCAGCGTGTTGATCCGCGCGCGGGCGACTTGCCGCGCCCGCCGCAGGGACACCGCCCGCTCCTCGAGCCGGACCGCCTCGACGTCCAGTTGGAGCATGTCCTGCTGCGGGGCCAGCCCGTTCTTGTAGCGCGTCTCCGCGTTCTGGCGGAAGTCGCGGAGCAGTTTGGTACTCTCCGCGGCCACGCCCAGCGACTGCTCGGCCAGGGCGTAGTCGGCCAGGGCCGCGTTCGCCGCCTCGACGAGTTGCAGCCGCGCGTCGTCGATGTCTTGTGCGACCGCCCGCGCCTCCGCGAGGGCCGCCTGCCCGCGTAGGTCGCGCTTCCCGTAGAGCGGAACCTTCTGCGACAACTCCACGCGGGCCGCGTAGTCGGCGTTCGGCGACCCGACCGAGAGGGGGGACGTCTGGAAGGCGACCACCGGGTCGTCGAGCGAGACGACTTGCGGGTACCGCGCGGCCGCCGCCGCCGCCGAGGCCGCCATCTGCTCGAGCGTCGGGTTGCGTTCGAGCACTAGGGCGACGAGGTCGTCGGCGGTCAACGTCGCCGCCGTGAGGTCGCGCCCAGCTGGGCGGGCGGGCGTCGAGTGGGAGGCCTGCACGACGGGCGGAATGCCGCGCCGGTCGGTTTCGTCAGCAGCCCGCGGGCGAGGGGCGGCCGTGGCGACCGGGGACTCGACGCGCGGCGTCGCGCACCCCGCTGACATCGCGAGAATGCCGAGGCCCAGGAGCGACCGCGGCGCGACTTTCCGGATTGCCCCCACTCGAAAACCTAGCATCGGCGTCGCCTCCCACCGTTGCAATCGGCACAATCCGTCGCCGTGCATCACGGTAAAGCCAGTCGTCGTTCGGGGAAAAGCGCAGGCCGTGACGCCGTACCGCCAGGCTGCGACCGCGGCCGAGCAACCGGGGTTGGAGCGGTTCCGCGGCCCCACGATTTTTCCCCACGCCCGTCCGCTTCCGGCTCGCCGGACGCAGTATGATGAGATCACGTCGGGACCGGGAACGCAACCTATACGGAGCCGCCTAATGAAGCCGCTTTCCCTCCAGCAACGCACGCGGCGTCACTTCCTCGGGGCCGGGTCGCTCGGCCTCGGGGCGCTGGCCCTCTCGACGATGGCCGGCCGCGCCGCCCCGCCGGCCGACCCGCTCGCGCCCAAGAAGCCGCCGCTGCCGGCCAAGGCGAAGCGGGTCATTTACCTGCACATGTCCGGGTCGCCGCCGCACCTCGACCTCTTCAGTTACAAGCCCGAGTTAGTGAAGCGTACCGGGCAGGACGTGCCGGAGTCGCTGCTGAAGGGCAAGCGGTTCGCCTTCACGTCGGGCGTCCCGAAGTTGCTCGGCACGCCGCGGACGTTCAAGCAGTACGGACCCGGCGGCGTCTGGATGTCCGACGCCATCCCGAAGCTGCACGAGGTCGCGGGCGACTTGACCGTGATCCAGTCGATGAAGACCGACGAGTTCAACCACGCCCCCGCCGAACTGTTGCTGTTCACCGGCAGCCCGCGGCAGGGCCGGCCGGGGATGGGGTCGTGGGTCACCTACGGACTCGGGTCGGAGAGCCAGAACCTCCCCGGTTTCGTCGTGCTCATTAGCAGCGGCGTCCAACCGTCCGGCGGGGCCAACTGCTGGTCGAGTGGGTTCCTCCCGAGCGTGCATCAGGGGGTGCAGTGCCGGTCGAAGGGCGACCCGGTGCTGTACGTCTCGGACCCGCCGGGCCTGCCTCGCGACCTGCGGCGGGACACCATCGACGCCATCAACGACCTGAACGCGGTGCAGGCCGGGGAACTCGGCCACCCGGAAACCGCGACCCGCATCGCGCAGTACGAACTCGCCTTCCGGATGCAGACTTCGGTCCCCGAGGTCATGGACATCAACCGCGAGACGAAGCAGACGCTCGAGGCCTACGGGGCGCAACCCGGCGGCGCGAGCTTCGCCAACAACTGCCTGCTGGCGCGGCGGCTCGTCGAGAAGGGCGTGCGGTTCGTGCAGCTCTTCGACTGGGGCTGGGACTTCCACGGCACCAACCCCAACGAAGACATTCGCGGCGGCCTCACCACGAAGTGCGCGACGATGGACAAGCCGGTCGCGGCGCTCATCAAGGACTTGAAGCGGCTCGGACTGTTCGACGACACGCTGATCGTCTGGAGCGGCGAGTTCGGTCGGACGCCGTTCCGCGAGGGCCGCACCGCCGGCGGCAGTGTCCTGGGCCGCGACCACTACCCCGACGGCTTCTGCGTCTGGCTGGCCGGGGCCGGCATCAAGCGGGGGTTCCACTACGGGGCGACCGACGACCTCGGCTTCACGACGACCGAGAACCCCGTCCACGTCCACGACTTGCAGGCGACAATCTTGCAGCAACTCGGCTTCGACCACACGCAACTGACGACCCGCTTCCAGGGCCGCGACTACCGCCTGACCGACGTCCACGGCAAGGTGGTCACGGGCGTGCTGGCGTAGGACGGGCGAAGTGCCGGTGACGTCGTCGATCCGCGGCCGGCGGAAGTCGGGGGGCGAGGTGGCGGCGGCATTTCCGATTCTGGCACGCTTGTACGAAATCGGCGGGGGCGGTATGATGGTAGCTTCCGCCCCGGAAATCGTGTTGGGGGCGTCCGTCTGTTGATTGACCTCGTCGGCCGCGGTCGGTGTGCTTGAACGCCGAAACCCAAACCCGCACGCCCCGAGCAAAGGAGTCTCTTTTGGCACTCGTTGACGTGAAAAACCTCCTCGACGCCGGCGTCCACTACGGCCACCGCGCCAGCCGCTGGAACCCGAAAATGCGGCCGTACATCTACGGCAAACGCAACCTCATCCACATCATCGACCTGCGCGAAACCGTCCGCGGCCTGCTGCGGTCGTACCGCTACCTGACCCAAGTCGTTAGCCGCGGCCAACTCGTCCTGTACGTCGGCACCAAGCGCCAGGCCAAGGAAATCGTCGAGCGTGAGGCCTGCCGCGCCGGCATGCCCTACGTCTCTGAGCGCTGGCTGGGCGGGACCCTCACCAACTTCAAGACGATCCGTTCGCGGCTCAACCGCCTGCGCGAACTCGAAGCCAAGTGGCTCAGCGAAGGCGACAACCCGGCCCGCTACGACATGCAGACGTACATCCACTCGATGATGTCCGACGCCGGCAAACTCGACCTGGCGAAGGCCCCCGAGACGGCCCCGATCCGCTTCGTGAAGTCGAAGAAGGAAGTGTCGTCGCTGAACCGCGAACTGATCAAGATTCGCCGCAACTTGCAGGGCATCCGGGACATGAACCGCCTGCCGGACGCACTGGTGATCGTGGACCCGAAGCGCGAGCACATCGCGATCAAGGAAGCCCGCCGCATGGGCGTGACGACGGTCGCGATCATCGACACCGACAGCGACCCGGACGATGTCGACTTGCCGATCCCCGGCAACGACGACAGCATCCGCTCCATCGAAGTGCTACTCGGCAAGCTGTCCGACGCGGTCCTCGAAGGCGTGGCGTCGCTCCCGCCGGAGCAGAAGTCGCAGGTCAAGCCGCGCACGCCCCCGGCCTCGACCCGGCCGAGCATGCCGGCCGCCGCGCAGGCCGCCCAGGACGCGGCGCAGCGGCTCAAGGAGGCGATCGCCAACGGCGAGGTGCCCGAACCGGCCCCCACAAAAGCGGCCGCGAACCCCGTGGCCGACCCCGCCGTCGTTTAGGGACAGCGCTGTGATGTGACACCCGTGACCCCGCGGCCAGACCCCTGGCCGCGGGCGTCGCCGTTCAGACTCCCCCTGTTCCGACACGTGAGAAGAGGCCATGAGCACGATTACCGCCGCCGCCGTTAACGAGCTGCGCAAGAAGACCGACCTGCCGCTGATGGAGTGCAAGAAGGCCCTCACTGAGGCCGGCGGCGACATGCCGGCGGCGATTCTGCTGTTGCGCAGTTGGTTCGCCAAGGCGGCCGTCAAGCGCGAGGGCAACGAGACCGCCGAGGGCCGCGTCGGTATTTTCATCGACGCCGTCAAGGCCGAGGCCGCGATTCTCGAGATGCGCTGCGAGTCGGCCCCGAGCGCCAAGTCGGACCAGTTCATCAAGCTCGTCGCTGATCTCGCGCACCACGTCGCGGCCCACAACCCCGCCACTGTGGACGCCCTGATGGCCCAACCGGTCGGCGAGGGCACCGTCAAGACGCGCGTCGAGGAAGTCGTCGGGCTGATCCGCGAGAAGATGGTGGTCCACCAGTTCAAGCGCTACACCGGCGGTGTGTTCGGCGAGTACGTCCACCACGACGGAATGACCGGCGCGCTGTTGCACTGCACCGGCACCGGCGGCAACGCCGAGGCGCTGCGCGACGTGGCGGCCCACATCGCCGCGATGAACCCGCAGTACTTGAACCCCGCCGAGGTGCCGGCCGACGCCGTCGCCAAGGAGACGGAGTTCCTCAAGAAGCAGATCGCCGAGGACCCGAAGCACGTCGGCAAGCCGGCGAACATCTTCGAGAAGATCGCCGAGGGCAAGGTGCGGACCTGGCTCGCCGAGATCTGCCTGACCGAGCAGCCGATGGCCAACGCCGCGAAGTACCCCGGCCAGACCGTCGGCCAGGTGCTCTCAAAGATGGGACTCACGGCCGCCGGGTTCACCCGCTACAAAGTCGGCACCGTCGCCGTTTAATACACTGTACGTACCCACCTTTTAGGAAGACCATGCCGCACACGAAGTCCGCCTGGAAGCGCCTCCGCTCCAGCGAAACCCGCCGCGTCCGCAACCGCGTGACCGCCAAGGCGATCAAGCTGCAAACCCGCAAGTTCACCGACGCCCTGAAGGCCGCCGAGCCGGCGCTGGCCGCGACCGAGTCGCTGATGACGATCAAGAAGCTCGACAAGGCCGCGGCGCGTGGGGTCATCCACCCGAACAAGGCCGCGCGGCTGAAGTCGAAGATGGCGTTGAAGCTCAACGCGCTGAAGGCGAACCCCGAGGCCGCCAAGGCCAAGCTCGCCGCGACGAAGAAGCCCGGCAGCAAGAAGGTCAAAGTCGACGCCCCGACGGCGTAACCTACGAGAAGAAATTTTGCCGCGGAGACGCAGAGCCGCGGAGAAGAC
>JANXTD010000013.1 GCA_025352585.1 Fimbriiglobus sp. | reverse complement strand
GTCCCGTGGGGTGAGACCGTGAGAAAACCTGTCCGCATTTTGGCCGCCGTCCTGGTCGGACTTCTGGTTCTCGGCGGCGTCGCCTGGCTTGGGTTGCAAGCGTACCTCGGCAGCGGCTCGGCCCGCGACCTGGCCGCGGCGCAGTTCCGCGCCCGCCTCGGGTCCGACGTGACCGTCGAGGAACTCACGACCGGGGCCGGCTCGACCTCGGTGCGCTTCGCCGTGCCCGGCCGCGACCCGACGACGCCGCTGGTCGCCGGGGTCGTCAAACTCGACGCCTCGGTGCTGGGCCTGGCCGCCGGGCGCGCGCCGGACCTGCTGACCCTCGACGCCGCGAGCGTGACGCTGCACCTCGACCGCGACGGCAAAATCCTCGACACGCTCCCGCAACCCGCGGCCGGCAAGGGCGGCGGCAAGCTGCCGACGATTCGCGTCACCAACGCCAAAGTCCACGTCGCGCAAGAGGGCCGGCCCGACTTCCAACTCGCCGGCGTCAACGCGACCGTCACCGAAGCCGACGGCAAGCTCGTGATCGCCGGCACGGTTGCCGACGCGGCCTACGGCGAGTGGAAACTGGGCGGCGAGTGGGCGGCCAACGGCTCCAGCGGCACCGTCACGGCCGACACCGTGGGGCGGATCGGCTTGACCCCCGCGAAGCTCCGGGCGATCCCGATAATCCCGGCAGTCACCTGGGAAAAAGTCGAAGTCGAGGGGCAAGCGTCCGTCGGCGTGCGGGTTGGCCTGGCGGAGAACGGCGAGTGGTCGTGGCACGTCGATCTCGACGCCGTCGGCACGCGCCTGAAGGTCGCCCCGGCCGAGTTGGACCTGACCGACTGCGCCGGCCTCGTCGTCGTAGACGGCCCGAAGGTCACGATCAAGCACCTGCGCGGCGGCACGGCCGGCGGCACGGTAACAACCGACTCGGTCATGGACTTTGGAGCGATGCCGGCGACGCTGGCGTTCAACGTCCGCGCCGCCGACCTCGACGTGAAGCGGACGCCCGCCCTGTGGGGATTGGCGGCCCGCGTCGATGAGGGCAAGCTGAACGGCAAGGGCGACATCACGCTCGTCATCGACGCCGCCGGCAAGGTCAAGCCGCAGGGCCAGGGCCGCGCGGTGATCGTCGGCAAGCTCCTCGGCGGCGGCGTCGAGGTCGAAGTGCAACTCCGCGGCGACGGCGAGCGCCTGCGCTTCGACGACCCGCCGGCCGCGATCAAGCCGGCCGCCCGCCTCGACCTGCTCACCCGCGTCGCGCTGCTGGTGTTGCAGACCCCCGCCCCTGCCCTGAAAGCCCCCGCGCCGGTCCAGTACGTCCGGGCCAACTTGAAGCTCACCGATGTCGATTTGCCCGACCTGCTGACGCGGGCCAAGGTGCCGTCGTCGGTGAAGCTCGCCGGCAAGATTTCGCTCGAGGTCGCCGCCGAGATCCCGACGAGCAGCCCCGGCACGCTCAAGCTGTACCGCGCCACCGGCAAGGCGCACGCGCCCAGCCTGCAAATCGAAGGACTGACCCTGAAGGACGTGACCGCCGACGTGAAACTCGACGACGGCGTGCTGACCCTGTCCCGCTTCTCGGCCGCCTTCCCGCCCGACGCCACCGGCAAGCCCGGCGGCTTCAACGGCACGGCGAAGTTCGGCATCGAGCCGCGCACCGAACTCGTCGCCGACCTGACGCTGACCGACATCCCGCTCGCGCAACTGGTCGCCGCGGTGCCGGGCTACGCCGACAAGGCCGACGGCCGCGCCTCGGGGCGCTTCGACTTCAAGCTGCCGGGGGACAAGCTCGGCGACCTGAGCGCCATCGTCGCCAGCGGCACACTGACCTCGTCGGGCCTGACGCTGTTCGGGCAGCAGGCCGACCGCGTCAAGATCGACCTCGCGCTCAAGGACGGCGTGGCGAAGCTCACCAAGGCCGACATCGACATCTACGACGGCACGGTCACCGGCGAAGCGACCGTCCCCGTCGTCGGCGATAAACCTGGGGCGTTCACCGTCGGCTTCAAGGCGGTCGATGCCGGGAAGTTGACCGCGGCCATCCCGAAGTCGCCGGTGAGCGTGCAAGGCAAAGTCGGCGGCAAGTTCGCCGGGACAATCCCGCCGCTGCGTAACTTCGACGCCACCAAGTTGACTGGCGACCTCGACCTGAACGCCCCGCAACTCGTGGTGCAAGGCATCCCGACGACCAAGCTGGCCGGCAAAGTCGGCTACCAGCCGGGGGCGATCACCTACGACCTCAAGGCCGACGCCCTTGGCGGCAACGTCGCTGTGGACGGCACCTATCCGCTGTCCGACGCGCCCGCGCCGGGGGCCGACGCCAAGCCGGCGGGAGGCACGCTGCGGCTCGACCGCGTCCGCCTCGACGGCCTCGGCCGCGCCCTGCGGGTCCGCTCGCTGGAGCCGCTGCGGGGGGTCGTGACGCTGAGCCTGAACTACGGCTTCAGCCCCGACGGCCCGGCCGGCGCGGGCCGCGTCGAAGTGCGCGGCCTCGGCTGGGGCGACGACGACTTCACTTCGTCGGACGTGTCGTCGGAGATTCGGCTGACGCCGCAGGGCGTCGAGGCCCCGTCGCTCAACGGCCAGTTCGCCGGGGGCAGCCTGCGCGGCCGGCTCCGCTACGACTTCGTCGAAGCCCGCCGCAGTGTCGCCACACTGACCCTGGAGAACGCCGACGCCGCGGAGTTGGCGGGGCCGCTGGGGCTGACCGGCGTGACCGGCCGGCTGTCGGCGACCCTGCGTTCGACGCTGGGCCGGCAGTTGCGCGGCGGCGGCACCGTCACCGCCACCCGCGCCAAAGTCTCCGGCGTCGAGGTCAGCGAGTTGCGCCTGCCCTACCGCTACTCCTACGCCCCCGGCGTCGGCATCGACTTGCTGGTGCGCGACGGGGCCGGGACAATCGCCGGCGGTCGCGTCACGGTGCGGGCGGAGGTCCAGGCGAACCGCACGGCCCGCGTCGAAGCCCGCGTCGAGTTCATTGATGTCAACGTGAGTTCCCTCGCCGCCGGCTTCGGCGCGTCGTCCTACGGCGTCGGCAAGACGACCGGCCGCTTCGACTTCTCCGGCGCGGAGGTCAAATCGCGCGACGACCTCAACGGCACCCTGACCGCCCGCTTCGGCCAGACGACCGTGAGCGAACTGCCGATCCTCGGCAGCATCAGCCCGCTGCTCTCGCCCGTGCAAGCGCTGACCCGCTTCGACTCCGGCGACATCCTCGCCCGGCTGGGGTCCGGGCAGTTGCGCGTCGAGCGCCTCGCACTCGCCGGCAGCGGGGCCAAGCTCTTCGCCGACGGCACAGTCGGCCTTGACGGCCGGCTCGACCTGGCGGTGATCTACAACACGACGCAGATCGGCCCGGTGTCGCCGGTGTTCCGCCTGATCGCCCGCAACATCCCCGCCATCGGCCCGATCCCCGTCGGCCTGATCGTGCGCGTCACCGAAGCCCTGTCGAACCGCGTCGTGCGGCTGAGCGTCGGCGGATCGACCTCGCGGCCGGCGGTGTCGGTCAACGCGGCGGGACTGCTGAGCGAGAACGCCGTGCGCTTCTTCGTCGGCCAATACGTCCCCGTGCCCGTCAACACGCCGTGATCCCCCAATTCCCTCAACTGCTGCAACTGTTCGACCCGATACCTTCGGAACCGCGGGCGCTGACCCCGCGATTCTTGGTCTCGGGTCGCTCGCCATGCTCACGATTCACAGAACCTTCGCCGTGGCGGTCGCAGCCTTCGCGGCACTGTCGGGCGGCTGCAACACCATCGCCTCGACGCTCGGCTTCGCGCCGCCGGTCCACAAGCTCATTCCCGCGGCGGAGCAGTTCCGCCAACAGAACGTCACCCCGGCGGCGTTGCCGCGCGAACTGGACAAGGCCCCGCTCGCCGCCTACGTCGTCGAGGCCGGCGACACGCTGAGCGTCGAGCCGGTCGATCTCGACTCGACGGTGAGGCTGCCGGGCAACCAGCCGGTCCTGCCGGACGGCACGATTGACCTGGGCAAGTACGGCCGGCCGGTGGTGGCGTTCAAGACCGTCCCGCAGATCGAGACCGAAGTCCGGCAACTGATCGCGTCGCAGACGCCCGCCAAGGACAAGGCCGGCGCGACCGTGACCGTCCGGCTGATCGGCCGCGAGAGCAAAGTCTTCTACGTGCTGGGCGAGGTCAACGCCCCGCGCGCCTACCCTCTGTCCGGCCGGGAAACGGTGCTGGACGGCATCCTGATCGCCGGCGGCCTGACGCGGCAGGCCGACTCGAAGAAAGTGACGCTGTCGCGGCCGAGTCGCCCGGACGGCTGCCGCACGGTGCTGCCGGTCTGCTACAACCAGGTGGTGCAACTCGGCGACACCTCGACGAACTACCAGTTGCAGCCCGGCGACCGCATTTACGTGCCGTCGGAGTCGCCGCTGGACGACTTCATCAAGAAGTGTCGCAACCGGGGCCAGCCGGAGTGCGGCCCGTGCCGCGGAACGCAAGTCTCTTGCGCGGGCGGCACCTGCGCCGCCGTCGTGACGCCGGGCATCATCACGGTCCCGGAGCCGCCGGCACCGGCGACGGCCGAGCCGGGCAAGTGAGCGGCGCGCGAAGCGCCAGCCACTACAATCCCCGCATGGCTGAACCGACTGTCCGCCTCGTGCATTTCAGCGATGTCCACCTGACCGCCAAGCGGCTCGGGTGGCGTCGCCGGGACTTCGCCACGAAGCGGCTCACCGGCTGGTTCAACGTCAAGGTGCTGGGCCGCGGCCGGCGCTTCCAGCACGCCCCCGCGACCGTCGCCGCCCTGATGCGCAGCGTGCGCGAGCGTTCCCCCGACGCGCTGGTCTTCACTGGGGACGCGACGAAACTCGCCTTCGCCGCCGAGTTCGCCGCCGCCGGCACGCAACTCAACGTGGAGGATCCGTCGATGCCGCCGGCCGTCGCGGTGCCCGGCAACCACGACTACTACACGAGCGAGGCCGCCGTCGCCGGGCAGTTTGAGCGCACCTTCGCCCCCTGGCAAGTCGGCGTCCGGCTCGACGGGCACGCCTACCCGTTCGCCCGCAAGGTCGGCCCCGTCTGGCTGATCGCGGTCAACAGCGCCACACCCAACCGCTTCCACCTCGACGCCAGCGGCGAAATCGGCCCGGCCCAACTCGACCGCCTCCGCCGCCTCTGCGACACGCTCGACGGCGGCCTCCGCGTGCTGGTCACGCACTACCCGCTGCGCACCGAGACGGGGACGCTCGAGAAGCGGATGCGGGTCTTGCGCGACCACGAGGCGGCCGCGGAAACCGCGACCGCGTGCGGCGTCTCGCTCTGGCTGCACGGCCACATCCACCGGCCGTTCGTCCGCGGGGCGTCGGCCGGCGTGCCGTTCCCCATGATTTGCGCCGGCAGTTGCACGCAGACCGGCCGGTGGTCGTACCACGAGTACGCGCTGACCGGCCGGCACCTGCTGGGCGTGCGCCGCACCTACGCCCCGGCCGAGGACGCCTTCCACGAGAGTGACCGCTTCTCGCTGCTGCTGCCCGGCGTCACTTGATGCGAGCGAACAGCGGCTTCGGCTTGCCGTCGGTCAACTCCGCGGTCACCCGCAAGTCGCCGGCCTGGACTTCGACTCTGGCGGCGTCGGCGTAGGTCACGTCGGCCCACGGCACGCCGAAGCTGAAGGCGGCGTAAATCGTCTCCGCCGAGCGCGGGATGAACGGCTTCAACAGGATGCTCGCCATCCGCAACGACTGCACGGCGGCGTAGATCACGAACTTGGCCCGCTCCAAGTCCTTCGCGTCGCCGGTCTTGACGAGCTTCCACGGCGCGTGCGTGTCGAGGTACTGATTCGCCGGCGTGACGACGTTCAAGATGATCGCTTGCAGCGCGAGGTTGTACGCGCAACTCTCGACGTGCGAACGGACCTCGGCGGCGACCTTAGCCGCGTCGAAATCGGCCGCGACGGCCTCGGGCGTGACCCCGCCGGTGCCCGTCAGAACCCCGGCGAAGTTGGACGAGCCGACGACGACACACCGGCTCAGTAGGTTGCCGAGTTTGTTGGCCAACTCGGTGTTGAAGACCTCGATGAAGCGGTCCGGCGTGATCTCCCCGTCCGACGGGTACGGGCACTCGCGCAAGAAGAAATAGCGGAAGCCTTCGGCACTGAACTTCTTGATGATGTCCATCGGTTCGAGCAGGTAATCGAGTCCCTTGGCCTTCAACTCCTCGGCCCGCGACTTGCCGATCTTGTCGCCGTCGAAGTTGACGAAGCCGTGGCCGAACACTTTGCGCGGGGCTTCCTCGCCCGCGGCCCACAACATCGCCGGCCACAACGCCGTGTGGAACCGCGTAATGTCCTTGCCGATGAAGTGGACGTCCGCCGGCCACAGCTTGCGAAACATTTCCTCGTCGTCGCCGTAGCCGATACCGGAGATGTACGTCAACAGGGCGTCGAACCAGACGTAGATCGTGAAGTCGGGGTCGAACGGGATGCGAATGCCCCAGTCTTCGCCGGTGCGCGAAATGTTGATGTCGCGCAAGCCCTCGGTCTCGATCAGACTCACGATCTCGTTCTTGCGGCTCGCCGGCTGGATGAAGTCGGGGTTGGCGGCGTAGAAGGCCAACAGCCGGTCGGCGAACGACGACAGCCGGAACAGGTAGCACGGCTCCGACCGGCGGGCCAGCGGCTTCTTGTGGACGGGGCAGTTGCCGGCGTTCTCGCCGCGGACCTTGTCGCTCTTGAACTCCTCGCAGTCGCTACAGTACCAGCCCTCATAACTGTCCTTATAGATGTGGCCGTTGTCGTACACCTTCTGGATGAACTTGCGGCAAGCGATCTTGTGCCGTTCGTGGCTAGTTTGTTCAAAGGCGTCGTAGCTGATTTCGAGCGTGTCCCACACTTCCTGGAACTGCGTCGCCATGTCGTCGCAATACTCTTGCACGTCGCGGCCGAGTTGCGCGGCGCGTTGCGAAACCTTGACGGTGTTCTCGTCGTTGCCCATGAGGAAGAAGACTTCGTAGCCCTCCATGCGGCGGTAGCGGGCCTGCACGTCCGCGCCGAGCTTCTCGAACGCCGTGCCGATGTGCGGCCGCGAGTTGGGGTAGTCGATGGCGGTCGTCTGGAACCAGCGGGGCTTCGCGGTCATGCGTGGCCCCTCCTTCGGTGTGGGCGTGGCGTCGGGAATGGAGTCAACTTATCGGAGAACCGCCGCGAGTGCGAGGTTCAGACAAGCAGCGCCGGGCCGAAGCGCTGGCGCAGCCAGGCGATCATGTTCGACGAGAAGGCGTTGCCGGTCAGGTCGAGTTGCTCGAGTCGCCCCGCCCAGGCTGACACGGCGAGGGTCTCCGCCCCGTCGTCGGTGAGGTTGCAGCCGGCCAGGCTGAGCTTCTTCAGGCGGGGGAACAGCGGCTCCGGGGCCAAATCGACGAGCGCCGCGTCGGAGAGGAATTCGTCGCGGACGGCGAAGTCCTCGAGCCACGGGAACGGCCCGAGGCGCAGCAAGACGCCCATCAACTGCGAGCCGACCGGCGGGTCGCAACTGACGCGCAAGTAGCGCAGCGGGAACATCGGCTCCGGGCGTCGCAAGTCGAGCCACGCCAGCGACACCGCCCCGACGTGCAGGGTCAACGTCTCGACCGGCAGCAGCACCGGGGCGCGGCCCCAGGCGTCGATGAGTAAGCCGGCGTCGCACTCGAGCATCGACGGGAAGCCGCACTCGTAGCGGACGAACCAGCGCTCGCGGATCGCCTCGGGCAGCCCGTGCCGCCAGTGGCCCTCGAATTCGTTGAGCAGGTGCAACTCGGCCAGCGGGATGTTCGCCGTGGCCACGTCGCGGACGCGGGCGATTTGCAGCCGGATGAACTCGGCGCGGGCGGCGTCCTCGGGGGTGCCGCGCTCGTCGAGCCAGTCGGCGTAGGCGAGCCGGCGCACGTCGCGGTGCGGGTCAGTCATGATGCCGCGGAGTAGGGCGACCTCGTCGTCCACGCTACACCGCGTCCGGGTCGATGCCGGCGGCACGGAGTTTGGCCCGCAGGGCCTCGTTCGCCCGCAGGAGCGCCTCGGCGCGGTCCCGCTCGACCTGGGCGCGGCCGCGCTCGACCTGGGCGCGGTCGCGCTCGGCCTCGGCGCGGTCCCGCTCGGCCTCGGCGCGGTCCCGCTCGGCCTCGGCGCGGGCAATTTCTGCGTTAGCGCGGGAGCGGTCTCGGTCGGCCTCCTCGACCAGTTCCATGTAGGTGCGGAACCGGCCGCCGTCGGGCGTGTGGAGAACCAACTGGTCGGCCAACTCGAATCGGACGCCCAGGCGCGGGCTGACGTGGCCCTCCATGACGGCGAGCGGGGCGAGTCGTCCCCTGGCGTCGCGGAGGAAGCCCACCAGGGTGACGCGGTCGGGGTCATAAACGTAGTACTCTTCGACGCCGTGCCGCTCGTAGAAGGCATGCTTCGCCCTCATTTCAGGGGCGTGGTTGCTCGGCGAGATCACCTCGAACACCACCTGCGGGGCGACGTTGTCCTCCTCCCACTGCTTGTAACTGCCGCGGTAGGTCTTCTTGGGCCGGCCGAAAGCGACCATCGCGTCGGGGGCAAGTCGCACCCGCGGCTGGCCGTGGACCGGGTACCACAGCAAGTCGCCGGCAACGAACACGTCGGGGTCAGCGCGGAACAAGGCGTCGAGGCCGCCCTTGAGGGTGACGATCCACTCGAATTGCAGCGTGTTCTCGGCCATCGGCTCCCCGTTGTCGTCCGGGTAGTCGAGTTCGGGCATGACGACGGCACTCATCGGCTTCCCCCTGTGTGGTGAGTCAAGCGTAGGCACTAGCGTGTCGATCGGCTACGCCGCGTCCGGGTCGATACCGGCCGCCCGGAGCTTGGCCCGGAGGGCTTCGTTCGCCCGCCGCAGAGCCTCGGCGCGGCTGCGCTCGAGCTGGGCCTTCTCGCTCTCGCGGGCGGCCCTCTCGGTCTCTTTGGAGGCCCTCTCGCTCTCGTTGGCGGCCCTCTGACGTTCGCGGTCAGCCCTCTCGCTCTCTTTGGCGGCCCTCTCGCTTTCTTTGGCGGCCCTCTCGCTTTCTTTGGCGGCCTTTTGACGTTCGCGGTCGGCCCTCTCGCTCTCTCGCGCGGCCCTCTGACGTTCCCGGTCGGCCTCGGCCTGCCGGGCGTCGGCTTGTTTCACGAGGTCCGCGTACGCCTGGACGGCGTCACGCCGCTCGCGGGCCGCTTCGATTTGCTGAGCTTCGTTCTGCTCGACGAGTTCGAGGTACGTCAGGAAGCTCTTGCCGCCGGGGGCGCGGACGACCAACTCGTCGGCCAGCTCGAAGCGGGTGCCGAGCCGAGGGCTGACGTGGCCGTCCATCACGGGGATTTCGTCGAACTGCCCAACGCGGTCGCGCAGGTAGCCGGCCAACGTCACGTGGTCGGGGTCGTAGATGTAGTACTCCTCGACGCCGTGCTTCTCGTAGAAGTCCTTCTTCGCGGCCATCTCGCCGGGCCGGTTGCCGGGGGAAAGCACCTCGAACACGACTTGCGGGGCGACGTTGCCTTCGAGCCACTGCTTGTAACTGCCGCGGTAGCCCTTGGGCCGGCCGATCGCCACCATCGCGTCGGGGGCCGCCCGGACGCGCGGCTGGCCTTCGACCGGGTACCAGAGCAGGTCGCCGGCGACGAAGACGTTGGGGTCGGCGCGGAACATCGCGTCGAGGCCGCCTTGCAGTGTGACGATCCAGCGGAACTGTAGGGTGTTGTCGGACATCGGCTCCCCGTCCGAGTCCTCGTAGACGACTTCGGGCGTCGTGAAGGCACTCATCGGCTTCCCCTCGGGTCGTGGACTGAGAACACGAAACGTCCGACTACACCGCGTCCGGGTCGATGCCGGCGGCGCGGAGCTTCGCGCGTAGGCTCTCAAGGGCCGCCGTCGCCTTCGCGGCGGCCTGCCGCTCCCGCTCGGCGGCCTGCCGCTCGCGCTCCGCTTCGAGTTGATTCGCTTCGGCGCGCTCGACGAGTTCGAGGTACTTCAGGAAGCGCTCGCCGTCGGGGCGGTACACCACCAACTCGTCGCCCAGTTCGAAGCGGATGCCGAGCCGGGGGCTGACGTGCTCACCTATCCGTGGGATCGGGGCGAAGTACCCCAACTGGTCGCGCAGGTAGCCCACGAGCGTGACGTTGTCGGGGTCGTAGATGTAGTACTCTTGAACGCCGTGCCGCTGGTAGAAGAGCAGCTTCTTGGCCATCTCGGAGGGCCGGTTGCCGGGCGACAGCACCTCGAAGACGACCTGCGGGGCGACGCCGCCCTCCAGCCATTGCTTGTAGCTGCCGCGGTAGCCTTTGGGTCGCCCCAAGGCGACCATCGCGTCGGGGGCGGCCCGCACCTTCGGCTGACCCTTCACGGGGTACCAGAGCAAGTCCCCGGCCACGAACACGTCGGGGTCGGCACGGAACAGCGCCTCCAGCCCCCCCTTCAGGGTCATGATCCACTCAAACTGTAACGTGTTCTCGGCGATACGTCTCCCGTCCGAGTCCTCGTAGACGACCTCGTCTTGCAGCGTGCCGACACTCATGCTGACTCCTTGTCGTTACAGGACCACGCGGTCGCCCGGCTCGGGGACCGCCACGTCGTCGAAGCCGATGCCGCGTAACGTTTGCGCCAGCGACAGCGACTGCTCGCGCTCGCCGTGGATCAGCCGGACCTTGCCGCACTTGCCGGCGATCGGGCCGAGGTAGCTCAGGAAGTCGGTCTTGTCCGCGAGGCCGCTGAAGCCTTCGAGGTGGACGACCTCGATCCACTTGTTCCACTCGCGGCCCAGGAACTTCACCGTCGGCTTGTTCTCGAG